>CAIWKW010000068.1 GCA_903913365.1 Candidatus Doudnabacteria bacterium
AGGACTGACCACCAAAGCCTGGGTTTACCGACATAATTAAAATCAGATCCACCTTATCATACCGGCCAAATAAAAACTGATGCTTTTAAGCTGGACAAAACTTCGGGCGCTTACTGGCGCGGAGACCAAAAGAATCCGCAAATGCAAAGAATTTACGGCTTGGCGTTTGAGACCAAAGAAGAATTGGAAAAATATCTAAAAATGATTGAAGAAGCTGCAAAGCGCGACCATAAAGTGATTGGACAAAAACTTGATTTGTTTGTTTTTTCCGATCTCGTTGGTACAGGCTTACCTTTGTGGACGCCAAAAGGCACCATGCTCAGAATTTTACTGGATGATTATGTCTGGCAGCTTAGAAAAAAGATCGGTTACGAGCGAGTGGAAATTCCGCACATTACCAAAAAAGAACTTTATCAAACCAGCGGGCACTGGGATAAATTTAAAGATGATATTTTTAGGATTACAACCAGAGAAGGCCATGAGTTTGCCATGAAGCCGATGAGCTGTCCGCATCATACGCAAATTTACGCGCGCAAGCTTTGGAGCTATCGCGAATTGCCACAAAGGTATTCCAATTCAACAACTTGCTACCGCGACGAACAAACCGGAGAACTTTCAGGATTGTCTCGCGTTCGCGCTTTTACCCAGGATGATGCTCATGTTTTTTGCCGTTTTGGCCAGGTAAAACAGGAACTGGGAGCGATTTGGGACAAAATTGTAGTGCCATTTTATAAGTCTTTCGGATTTGAATTAAAGCTACGCTTGTCTTTGCATGATCCTGCTCATCCGGAAAAATATTTGGGTGAAAAAGATAAGTGGTTGGAAGCAGAAGAAGTTTTAAGGCAGTTAGCCAAAGAAAGAAAAGTTGAATTTTTTGAAGGCGTTGGCGAAGCGGCTTTTTACGGACCAAAGCTAGACTTCATGGCAACGGATTCTTTGGGCAGAGAGTGGCAGGTTGCCACCATTCAGCTGGATATGAACCAGCCGGAAAGGTTTGATTTAACCTGTGTTGATGAAAAAGGCCAAAAAGAAAGAATTGTTATGGTTCACGCCGCTATTATGGGGTCAATTGACCGTTTTCTGTCTATCTTAATTGAACATACAGCCGGAGCGTTTCCGCTTTGGCTGTCCCCTGTTCAGGTATCCATTTTGCCGATTTCCAAAAAGCAGAATGCGTATGCAAAGAAAGTGATGAAAGAGTTGCTAGTTGCTAGTGGCGAGTTGCGGGTTGAGCTTGATGACCGGGATGAGAGTGTTGGTAAAAAAATTCGCGAGGCCAGCATGCAAAAAGTTCCTTATCAATTAATTTTGGGCGAAAAGGAACAAAAGGCCAAAAAGGTTGCCGTGCGCACCCGCGAAGGAAAAGATTTGGGCCAAATGGGTTTGAAGAAGTTTTTGGAAAAAATAAGTTTGGAAATTGAAAAGAAAAAATAGTATTGCCCACAGATACACAGATAGACACAAATATCACAGATTAAAACAGCGTTGCTTGGAAAAATAGGTAATTTACCAGAGGGACGAAGTGAATGTTCTATGGTCAAAATAAAAGTTCTCTCTTCGCAGAGTCCCGGGGATTTGAATCCCGTATATTAACATTCGATTCTGCTCTTAAATTTAATTTTGATATGAGTTTAGCCTTAATATTAGAACAAAGGTTAACTGTAATATGAATATCGAATGTTGTATTAAGGGGTGAATCTATATTAGATTCTAAGCTCGGAAAGTTATTTGAAGATAACTTTCACTCGCTCTACGTCACTAATAAAAAAAGACCGCGTCTGCTCCCGCGTTGGCGGGAATAGGGCGGTCTTTTTGATTTGCCTAGAGCGAGGTTTGCTTGTCAGTTGGGCAGAAGTAGACTGCCTGCCGAACGAGCTTTGTCTCCCATTCGGGAGAGAAGTCCTTTCGGCTCTTCGATAACGGGGTTCCAAAGGTCGATAAACTCTTTACCGAAGATTTTTTTGAGCCTGTACAGCTCGTCCGCGGTTTGGTGCTCCTGGGATCCTCTTTTGGCTCCAAAGGAGGTTAGATAGCTGTAGAAGTCTTCGGCAGCAAGTTCCGGCGTTACCCTTACGGTTCTGCCGGAGGAGTTTTTGAACTCCAATTTGCCTTCGCCGGGGAAATTGCGGTTTTGGGATTTAAACAGCAAGTGAAGGAACTCCAGCCATGAACCGGCTTCGTTCCTGCCTTTGTTTTCCTTCAGTGCTTCGAGAATATCTCTTTGATCCAGGTGTTTCCACAACTGGAGAGAGAGTCTTTCTTCAACCAGTTTGTAGTCGCTGCCGCCATTTTCCAGGCGGATGCTTTTTGTCACCGGTTCAAACTGAGCGGGTACCCATTCCCTGAAGATTCTGATGGAAAACGGGTCCGATCGCGTTTCGGCGGCTTGAGCTACTGTCAAAAGTCCGAGGTTCGCCAAGTCGTTTTTTAAAACGCTTGAAGATTGTATCAGCTCGTTTTTAAGCTGGAGCTCGTCGCTTTTGAGAGAGATTTTCTGTCTGCCGAAGCCCATCATGGGGCGAAGAACGGAATTTCCGTTTCCATTCGCGGGCTTTGGGCTTGCTGGCGGCTTGTATTCGATTGCCGCAATCGGCAAGTCTTGCGAGGCTGGTGCTTCCTTTTTTTGAGAAGGCTCGGCGGAAGCTTCTTCCGGCTGCGCGACTTGTTCCGGCGTTGCCACGTTTGGCAGCTGCTCCATGGGTGAGCGGAACAGCAGGGTAACGTAGCCCGTCCCTGCTTCTTCCGAGTCTTCGGAAAGATCCGCAAAAGACTCTTTGTAGACATGCTCTCTGTCTTCCCCTCCAGCGTACTGGTCGATGAGGTAACGGAAGTTTTTGAGCTGAGTGGTTTTCCACTTGCCCCGGTAAGAAGCTGTAACAAACGTGATTGGCGTACCAATCTCGAACAGGCTGTGGGAAGTCAGATAGTTAAATCTTTCTTCCAGCTCCTGCCGCATTTTTTCCTGATCGGAAATGGCGAGGTTAACTTCCGTGCCGACAATCTTAACCCAGCCTCCGCGAAGGAGTGCTTGGTTGTTCAGGTCGTTGGGGTCGTGTACGGACAAGTTGTTGATTTTTTTCTTCGGCGGCTGCCAGAAGGCAAAAATTTGAGAGATGGCCTGAGCCATCTTCTTCATCACTTGCGCGCGTCCTTCGGAAATTTCCAGATCTTCAAACTCCTCTTTGCTGTACATCCAATCCGCATGGAGGAGGCTGGTGCAAATATTGTTTCGGTTGATGTCGAGTATTACCTCTTTGTAATACTCAATCTGCCTGGGGCCGACTTCGAAGGCATACTCCGAGGGCTGGGTAATGTATACCATGGTGGGTATTTTCAGTTCGTCCCGCAGAGTCAGCGCCGTTGGCACCAAGGCGCCTGTACAAGTTCCGCCCAATCCAGGAACTCCTATTCCCACAACCCCTTTGGGTTTTATTTTCTTAAGCAGTTTTATGAACTGCGCTTTGGAGTCCAGGAAGGCCTGCCGTCCGGCTTTCGGGTCGATTCCCGATCCGTTGCCGTTGAGTTTCTTTTCGCCAATCACCAGAGTTTGGATTCCGCTGCCGTTTAGGTCACGAATGACAGCGCTGGTGTCAATGGCGATGAAGTGGATTTTAATCGGGGTCCCTCCCCCGAGTTTTTCCAATTCGCCGAGCGCGTTTTTAAGTTCCGGCAAAAGCGCACATGCTGCGGTGCCGACGCTAATAAACGCGTATGTCTGTGGCTGAGGTTCTTTTCTCATTTTCTCTCTCCAGTTTTTCCAGTTTGAACTTCTCCCCATCGAAAACGAAATTAATTTCTACCGAGTTGTCTCCTCTAATGCAGGTCCAGGAAACAGGACTCTTGTCGTGGTAGATTTTTTTAAGAATGCGATGGACCTCGTTATTTTCAGGGTCGATATTTTCGAACCACTCGTAAAATAAATGAGAATTAGGGCGGTTGGGAATAAGGTCGCGTATTAATATTTTTGCCAGCGGTTCCCACCGGCTCAGGCTGTGCTGGATTGAGAACATAACTTTGTTGCCTTTAAACACGTAATTATTTATTCTTCGGTCTTGAAACTCATACGTGAATTTTTTGGCAAGATCGCTCAGAAGACGATGCTTTGAGCGCGAATATATCGGTAGGTCTGTGCGAAAAAGGAATATCAGGACTAAAAGAACTAAAATTACGCCGATTAAAAATAGGGCAAAATAAATTCGTTTAAGAATTTTCCCATTCAGACTGAAAAATTCCACCGAGTTTTGATTAAAACTTGGAATTTTCGGCTGTGATTTCGGAAAAACAACCGGAAGGGTGTTGGGAATACGCAGTGTTCCGATAATCTTTTTTTCCGAGTCCTTCAGGTTGTTGAATTCCTTAATGGATTTGGCGCAATTAACGGTGCCGCCGTACAGAAAACAAATTTCTGTTAAAGTCTCGTTTTTGGCTTGGTATGGTTTGGTGGTAATCAGCCTATCGGGAATATCAATATAGGTTCCGATAAGCAGATTGTCAAAAGCCAATAACTGCTGGCGTGTAAGCGAACCGGTTTGCGAATTAGTCAGGTTTAAATCTTTACCGGTTTGATAGTGCCGGTATGTAAAATAACGAAAATTGTCTTTGTTGCCGGTAAATTGACGGGCAACCCAGGATGCGTTCCATCCTTTTTCTAACTTTATGGTTTCGGCTTTGGCAGAAAAGGAGCCAAAGAAAAAAACCATTAACAAAACAAACAATGCTCTTGCTTTCATTTAGCCCCCTAAAAATTTGGAAAGAACTGTTGGATTTTTCGTATAAATACGAAAAAACAAGCTCAGTTAAGAACTTGTAAGTCATTTCGTAATAAAATCAAAATTGTTACACCTTTTCTTTCCTTATAAATAAGAGATTTTCCGATAAATTAGATGGGTTGTGAAAAAAATCTATTTATTAAGCTTATTTTTGCCATAAATGTCAAAGAATATTTGGCTGGTGTTTGATATTTAAAAAGCGCCGGAGAATCTCCGGCGCTGGTTGGTGCCTTGTTGTGTGGCACTGCTTAATCAAGAGTCTCCGGTTCCGGAGGCTGATGAAATGCGTTGAGGTTGTAGGCGTGGCCTTTACTTACGCAGTAACATTCGCCGGCAAAGACATTGAATTCCGCAGGTCTTATTTTTCGGTCATTCAGAAACCCTCCAATAAACCCCGGAGGAGTTTTTTCTTCGGGCTTAAAAATGATTTCAAGCACAATGTCCGCGCCGCCGCAGAGTTCGCAGTTTCCGACCACTCCTGTCAAAAATGGTTCCGGCATTTGAGACAGCCTTTTGTCTTGGTTGAGTTTGCCTTTAAAGTGCTGCAATGCTTCCGAAACCGGAATGTCATCAACTTTGTAACCGTCTGTTTTTTCCCCCATTTTCTGTCCTTTCTTGTGAATTTCGATACGTCAAAATAAAAACAGAACCTCTGTCCGCTTACCTCCTTTATTTCAAATTTTCCTAAATTGTTAAGTTAATATTCTTGATCCGCTTTTAGTTATTGCCACCGTATGTTCAAAGTGGGCGGAAAGTTTGCCGTCCGCGGTTCTAATGGTCCACTGGTCCGGATCAACAGTCAAAAAATGTTCGCCTTCGCAAAGCATTGGCTCTATGGCTATTACCATACCTTCTTTAAGAACGTCGCCAGTGCCTTTTTTGCCGTAGCAGGGCACCATTGGGTCTTCGTGTACATCGTAGCCAACGCCGTGGCCTACCAAATCGCGCACCACGTCAAATCCAGCGGCCCTGGCTGTGCTTTGGATGGCAAAGCCAATGTCCCCTGTTGTGGCTCCGGGGCGGACTTCTTTAATGGCCATGTTCAAAGATTTTTTGGTTGCATCCATTATTTTCTTTGCTTTGTCGGAAAAATCGCCAACTCCAACTGTGACAGCGTGGTCCGTATATAACTTTTTATATTCCATGCCAATGTCCAGGCCAACAATATCCCCGCTTTTTAATATTATATGTTTGGATGGAATGCCGTGCACAACTTCATCATTAACCGAAGTACAGAGTCCTGCCGGGAAGGGGTTGTTTTTGGCGCCGTAATTTTTAAAACTCGGCCTTCCGCCAATGGAATAAATTTGCTGTTCGGCAAATTCATTTAAGTCCCAGGTAGAAACCCCGGGCTTTACCAGTGCGGCGGTTTTTTCCAGAATATCGTGAAGAAGCCTGCCGCCTTGGGCAATTATTTCTATTTCTTCTTCGGTTTTAATAAGGCCTTTTTTCATATAATATTGATACTAATATACCAATTGATGCGAATGATGCTAATAATACTAATAGGTTTGGCCTGGGATTAGTATTATTTGTATCATTGGTATGCATTAGTATATTGGCATCACACTACTTGGATAGCTTAAGGTAGCCCAGTAGTTTTTTGCGAGCCTCTACAATGGTACCCAGGCTGGAAATTTTTTTAAATTTGTATTGGGTTTTGAAAAAGGTTACGACTTCGGAAATATTGGTTTTATAATAAGCTATTCTGTTTTTTAGCGCTTTATCATTGTCGTCCGGACGCTTGCTGAATTTGCCTTTAAAATATTCTTTGCGCCCCGTCATCCGCTTAATGGTTTCTTTGAGCGGAATGGTTAAATAGATAAAAATGGTATTCTGTCTTTTTTCCTGCTTAAGCCACTTGGCAACCAGTTTGGCCTCGCCGAGCATTTTGGGCGTGCCGTTAAGAAGCAGTCCCTGCGAGGCGGGCACGGCGTGAATGCTGTCGTGAAGTATTTGTCTGACAATTGCGGTTGGGGTAAGCTTGCCTTTGTCCAAAGTTTCGTCCAGTCGGTACTTTTTCTTTAAAACCGGATTTTTAGAAATGGAGCGCAGTTCGCGCCCCATGTCTAAATCGTACATATTGAATTTTTCCGCCAGAAAGGCGCCATGAGTTGCTTTTCCCGATGCCGGGTCGCCAAGAAGAATTATATTTAGCGGGGCGTTGTTCTTTTCCATTTAGGTTAGGCTCAAAGCGCTGTTAATATTTTCCGTAACTTTTTCCACGGCAGGGCTGCCGTCTATGGCCAGAAATTTGGAGTTTAGCTTTAAATAATCTATCATCGGCACAGTGTCGTGCTCGTACTGGTTTAGCCGCAGTTCAATTTTTTCCATGGTGTCGTCGGCCCGGCCTTCTATTTCCGCGCGGTGGAGCATTCTTTTTACACACTCGTCTTTCGGCAAATCTATAAGCAAAGTTAAAAAGTTTATTCGCCCCTGCATTTTTAACATGGCCATAAGCCTTTCGGCTTGGGCCGTTCGCCTGGGCAGTCCGTCAAAAATAACACCCTGGTTTTTTGGCAAAGACTCCAGTTTTTCCTGCGCAACCTGGAACATTAAATCGTCGGTCAGTAAAATTCCGTTGTCTATTAAACTCTTAACCTGTTTGCCGGTTGGGGTTTCTTCTTTGGAAATTTGCCTTAAAATTGCCCCGTTTTCCCAATAAAAA
>CAIWKW010000069.1 GCA_903913365.1 Candidatus Doudnabacteria bacterium
CCGGAGCCATTGCTTTTATTATGGTTTTTTATGTCGCTTACCAATATTTTGGCGGACCAAAAGTTACTTTGCCGGCCATTAGCCAAAGCCAGGCAAGCTCAAGTGTAGCTTACAAAGATGGCACTTACACAGGCAGTACATTTGACGCCTATTACGGCAGTGTCCAGGTTCAAACCACAATTGCCGGCGGGAAAATAACCAGCATTACCTTTTTGCAGTACCCTAGTGACAGGGCCACTTCCAAAAGCATTAATAGCTCGGCCATGCAGAACTTACAGCAGGAAGCCATTTCCGCCCAGAGCGCCAACGTGAGCGTGGTTTCCGGAGCCACCGATACCAGCCAGGCTTTTGCTCAATCATTGCAATCCGCTTTGACTCAGGCACAAGGTTAATTAGTAAATTATTTTAGGCAAAATTAAATCCGGCAGAAGCAGTCCCATGCGGGGGGCCGCCGCTGCCGGATATTGCGTTTTTGACCTCTGATTAGGCGCGGAGCGATGCCAGATGATTGTGATGGCAAACCTCAATCCAGGGGTTGTTCTCGCCAATCTCTTTTAATACAGCTCTTGTGCTGAGTAGCCAGCGCTCGTCATGGGGTTTTTTGTTGTCCGAGTGCAGGCACTTCCGAGCATCCTCCAGTTTTTTGAACAGCCCGATAATTGAAGACGTGTAATCGCCCCAGTCGTCCCGGCTGATCTTCTCAATTTCGCGGCCATTGCCATTTCTGCCGGGAGTGTAGGCAATGATGCGATTGCCGATGGCAAGCACAGTGCCGCCGCGAAGCCGATACCCTTCGGGCGGGGTATGTTTGCTTGGCAGTCCCTCAATCTTTTCCGCCGAGGG
Organism: Candidatus Doudnabacteria bacterium; assembly: GCA_903913365.1. GTDB lineage: Bacteria > Patescibacteriota > Doudnabacteria > UBA920 > UBA920 > PALSA-1336. Next base: position 844 of record CAIWKW010000069.1, read on the forward strand.
GCGGCCATTTTCGTTTTGGTCTGTGACTAAATACAATGAATGATAGGTCACAACGTAAACTTGTACCATTCTGAGACCTCCTGAACCTTTTTAACCATACAAAAATAGAACAATTTGTGCAAAATGTCAATAGTAAACAAGTCCGATTTTCCAAGTTTAATGCTATAATTAACCGGTATGAAAAAAGCTTGGAGAATCATCAAATATTTAATTATTGCGGTTGCCGGGATTTTGCTTTTAGATTTAATGGTAGTTTTGTTTTTTAGTTTTTACCACCCCGCCATCCAAAAGGCAGATGCTATTGTTGTTTTGGGCGCTGCCATTAATACGCCGGCTTTATATAACAGAAGCTTGCAGGGGTTAAAATTATATCAACAGGGGAGTGCCAATGTTATTGTGGCATCCGGTGGAAGAATTTCCGACAAAGACATTAGCGAGGCGGGATACATTGAAAAAGTTATTCAGGCAAATTCAGCTGTGCGCGTGCCGGTAATTTTGGAAGACCAATCGCACGACACTTACGAAAATTTAAAAAACACTTTGGCCAAAATTGGCAAAGGCAAAAGCATAATTATAGTTAGCGACGATTTCCATTTGGCCAGGGCAGTGCTAATGGCCAGACGCGAGGGTTTTAATCCGGTTTACTGGAGTTCTCCTACGCCAATTTATTACGACAAATCGGAAATGGCTTTTTATTATATGCGCGAGGTTTTCGCGATAATTGATTATATTCCAAAATTTATCTTTGGGTAACTATAAATTTACTGTTATAAACAAGAGTACTTGACATACTCTTGTTTTTTTGTTATAATAAAATGCTTTGCGAAAGCAATGCTAGAAAATGAGAGGAGGGTTTGTGAAAACCCTGGTTGTATTTTTGTTTTTTGTTGTGGTTATGACGGCCGCAGCACAGTCTGTTCACCCGGTCTTATTTTTTGGGCCTGGAATATCATCGTCTTTGGCCAGCGGGGCCAAGAGCACGTCGGCAATCGCAGGTGGCAAAGTTCTTGTCATTCTGGGAAAGGGGTGGTTCGGGCAGCTTGCCTTCTCCGGTAGCTACGTTGAGCCTCTAGCCGCAACTGCAAAGGGGTACTGGTCAATAAGACCAAGTACGGCACTCGGCTATAGGCTACATGGCGGCAAAAGTCGATTTGCACTTTATGCCGGTCCGGGATGGGGCCGCAACCGGGTTGGGGATTTTGTTCCCACTGTTTGTGGCGGACTGAGCGTCCGATTAATGGGCCGCTGGGCTCTGGTCACCGACGTCAGCAGGAATTCTCAGGCACAAGGGGCATCTTCGACCCTGGGTTATACTTGGTAGGAGCCCTCATTATGTGGTACTCCGATGCATAGGCGCGCAATCTTCGGATTTGCGCGCCTAGTTCTTTTATAAGCATTTTGTTCGCCAAAGGTGTTCTGTGGCATTTAACGGTTTGTCGAGATTGCCAAAAGAGCACCTTTGTAGATGTTATAACACACCAATGTTTTTCCAATAATTATCTATATCCATGAGTCTATTTTTTGGTTAAATATTTTTTAAATCAAAACCACCGGACCTGAAATACAATCAAGTCCGGCGGTTAGTTGTTGTTGTGTTCCATAAATTTTAAGCTGACGTTTTAAAAATTGTTGTCAGCTACCATCTGTCTTCCCGCGTGTCGCGGATAACCCAAGGGTATGGAGACGAACGATGCCTTCCATTTTCTTGCATCTCCTGCTCGAGTTCCCCCTCCTCACGCATTGCGTCGGGGGTTTCAAGTGCTTGTTCTATTCTTTCCCGACACTGAGGACAGCTTCTCGCGTGTTCCGCAAACTCGGGGTCCGGTTTGCAAACAATTTGGTGATATACTTCTCGGGCTGTCATTGAATCAAGCCGACGGCAATCACTACTAACTGACATCTTGTTTTTTCCTTTCGGCAGAATGGAAGCGTTCTCGTGAAAAAAACGCTTCCTGCTGCCGAAGAAAATTTTATGTTTATGGAATTGCCTCCTTAAATTTTAGATATTATAGCATTTTTATTTAAATATGTCAAGCGTATGGAGAGTTAACACCTATGGGTTACGAATTGGACAATCTATGGGTAACGGTGTTCACTAAGGGTAAAGGAGAAATTAAGGATTTATGCCTAAAACTAGCCCTTACCCCAAACAATTAAGAATCAGATGGTATCGTTTAGTC
>CAIWKW010000070.1 GCA_903913365.1 Candidatus Doudnabacteria bacterium
AAAAGGCGGCGTAAAACTTTCTATCCAAAAATCAAACTTTCTGAAGAAAACCTCAAACGGCAGCAATAATGAAAAAATTAGCTGGCTTAATTTTGGGCCCGTCCAGGACGGACCTATGCGCACATAAATAACATTATCTATTATTTCGTCTTTACTGCCGGGATACCTGCCTGTAATCACCGTCACTTCAAAATCCTCCGCCAGCCTGCCGGCCACCTCATGAACGGCAATAGCCCCGCCACCTCCATAGTAAGGATTGCGCCTATCGTCATAATTGGAAAAAATAATTTTCTTTTTCATGCCAACTCCTTAATAATTAAAGCCGCTTCCCTGGCTTTTTCCAAATAAACCGGCAAGGTGCCGTTAAGTACACTCAAATATTCTTCCCTATTGGCCATAAGCTTTTCGAACTGAAAAATTAACCGCGGGCCCGTGACTTCCTCTATTTTAATTACCCATTCATATAATCCCAAGTCTTTCATTATCCCCTCTGTCTTATGCAAATATTGGATGGCGATTACCGGGACTTTGGAAGTTAAAGAAAAAATATTCGAATGCATCCTTGTTCCAACCACATAATCAAGATTCTCATAAATCCCTTTTATGTCCGAGTGGTTAAACTCCTGTTCCAAGAACCAAACATTTTTTTGGGAAATTATTTTTTTTCTGATTCTCGCGGCTGCCACCCTGTCATCGTCATTGTGAAGAGTGGAAACCACTTGAGGAATAAATATAATACTCGCATCCTGGCGTTTAACCAAATAATCTACGAATCCGGCAATTTCGCTTTCAAACAGCGATTGTCTTTCTGCCCCGAACCAATTGCGAACCGTAATACCTATTTTTTTGTTTTTTTCGCCAATTCCCAAGGAGCCTAAAACTTTAGCCATTTTTTCTTTTGTACCGGGGTTAAAAAGAAATGCCGCATCCACGGTTTTATAAACCAAATCTTTTTTTACTCCCAAATCTTTCAAATAATCCACCGTAAGCTGCTCTCTGCACAATATACCCCTGGAAAGATTAAGAACTTTTTTGGTGAGAAATTTTTGAAACCAATTGCCCAGAGGGCCTATGGATTGCGAATACAAAATAACCGGCTTACCGAGCAGATGGGCAATATAAATTGCGTGCAGCTGTAAAACCACGGTAATGTTGCCCCTAACCCCGCTGTCACCCAATATATAGCCTCCTCCGGCGGCAATAACCAGCTCCGACTTGAGATACTCGCTAAGCAGCTCGCCAGATTTTTTTGAAATCATCGCATCCGCTTTTACATTAAAATATTTATAAATTATCGCCCATAAAGTCGTTGAAAATATTATATATAACGTTTTTAAAATTCTGGCTATTTGATTTTTGGTCGTATAAACCGCCAAATAAAAAAAAGATTCCACAAGCGGAGTATTTTCAAAATCTTTATTATCCTCCACCGAGTCGGTAATAACAATAACCGCCGGAGGGCCGTTAAAAATAATTTTTAACTGGGAAAGCAGCACCGACAAAATGGCGGCGTCCCCGTTATTTTTAAGATAAAAAAAATTCGTTATCAAAATTTTCATACGGATTTAGTTGTTACGGCTATTTCCCAATCATCTGCAAACGGCTGCTTTGTTAAAACATTTAGCATGCGCAGTTTTAAAACAAGGTATCCTGCACAAAAGAAAGGATCTGAAATTAAAAAACGAAAAAACATATTCAGCTTTTCAAAAAAGCTTCGTTTATAAATTTTTTGAATTTCAGTTTTTGAAAAATACAATCGCAAAGCCTCAGGCCCGGAGAGTATTTTTTTCCATTGGCTGGCAAAATCTTTAAAATTTTGAGGGGATTTATAGAAACAAATCGCCTGCAAACAAAAATCAGTTTTTTTGCCGTTTTTGTCGCACCACAAAAGGGCGTAAGAATCTTCCGGTACATTTATTGGCCAGAAAAAATCTTTAAGAGCCTTTTTGTTGAACAGCCTGCCGCCGCGGCCGGAACTAAAATAGCTTAACAAATCAGGTCGCGCCAGTATAAACTCGTGATAAATTTCCGATTGTTTGCACAAAATTCTGCCAACTAAATTTTCTCCTCCAAGCGGCCTAAGGTTGCCCTGCAATAAAGCAATGCTTTGGTCGGCCAAAAAAGATCTAACCATTTCTTCAAGATAGTGAATGCCGTAAATTTCAGTGTCGGCCTCAAATATAACAATTATATTTTCCGAAGCCCGTTTAAAAATTAAGTTTTGCGAATACACCTGTCCGCGGCGCTCCGGATTTTCCACCAGCTTGATTATCGGGCTGTTTAATTCCCGTACGCGGAAAACAGTTTGGTCTTTGCTGGCATCTGAGACCACAATAATTTCCCGCAAAATAAAATTCCCGCAGCTTTGGCCAAGAATGGATTTTAGCAGCTTTGTTATGTTGGCTTCTTCGTTAAAGGCGGGTATGCCTATAGAGATAGAAAGTTTGTCCATAAAATGTCCTTTATTTTTTTGCCATAATCATAAAAACATTCGGGTTGGTTAAATTTTCCAAATTTCTGTAAAAACCCGCCACATAAACTCTAAATTTATATTCTGATAAAATATTATAAATAGCGTCAAAAGAGTTGTTTTTTAATCCTTCCACCATATGGTATTCCAGAATAACTATTTTAATTTTGGGATAAAGGGGCCTTAAGTCCTCCAGTATTTCCTGCTCTGCCCCTTCGGCGTCAATCTTAACCAAATCAATTCGCTCGAGCCTTTGAATTTCCGGTTTTTGGCTAACCGGCTCCACGGCCACTGTTATGGTTTTAATTATCTCCTGATCAAGAGATAGGTCTTTCAAAGTTTTTTTTAAATACTCTTTATTGGAAGTGGTAAAATGAAAAACACCGGTAGTATCGTCGTATAACTCCAAAGTCTTTTTTTCTCTGCCTAAGGCCACATTGTAAAAAAAAAAACATTTTTAAAATTATTTTCTTGCACATTTTTTACCAATAAATTATAGGCTCCGGGGTTGGGTTCAAAAGCATAAACCCATGCATCGGGAAACAGCCATTTAAAGTAAAGAGCCGTATCCCCCACGTTGGCTCCGATATCCAAAATTACCGGATCTTTAAAATCTGAGCTAAAATAATAAACATTTTTTCCATAAAGCTCAAGCAGCGCGTTAAGCAAAGACTCTTTGCTCAAATAATTAAATTCCATGCCAAAAATTTTGTGCTTTCTTTTCTTCTTGCCTAAAAAAAATTTCACATACAACACACTGCACAGGAACCGCAATGAAAATGCCACGCCGTGAAATTTTGCGGCATCAATCACAATCTCATAAAAACTGAATAATCTGTCCCTTGTTTTCATAAAATTACTCGTATAATATTTTTAACGCCTGGCTGGCGCTTTTGTTCCAGTTAAAATTTGAGGCCCACTGCAGGGAATTTATGCTCATAAAACTTTGGAGTTTTTCGTCAATCAAAATTTTCAATATTTTTTCCGCAAAAGCTTCCGCGTTGCCGTGCTGTACCAGATAGCCGGTATGGGGATTTTGCACGCTGTCACGCAGGCCGGGAACATCCGCGGCCACCACGGGCACGCCGCAGGCGTTAGCCTCAATGGTGGTTATCCCCCAGCCTTCCATCATGGAAGGATTGCAAAAAACCCAAGCTCGCTGAAGCAGTATTAATTTTTGCCATTCGGAAATTTTTCCGGGAAAGTCTACCTTATCTTCCAATCCAAGATTGTTTACCAACCGTTCCAAATTTCCGCGCTCCTCTCCGTCCCCGGCAATGACCAATTTGGCTTGAGGCAGTTTGGCTGAAATGACTTTAAAAGCCCGGATTAATACATCCACAGATTTATAGGCTTTAAGCCGACCCAAATAAACTACCAAAGGCTCATGGTACTTTACCCCGGGCGCCAAATTTTTTAAATCCACTCCCGGATGAACAATTGACATTCCCACGCGCCCAAGCCCAAGCTCTGACATTTCCGTCATGCTGGAATTGGAAATAGTGATAAATTTAGTGCGCCGGTAAACCAAAGGCATTACGGTGTTTTCCAAAAACGCGGCAAAAGAAGCCAAAGGCTCGGGCAAATGCCGGTGGAAAACTTCTTGGTGCACATGATGCATCAGGCAATAAACTTTCTCTTTGGTAAACAGCGGAGTAAAAAAAGGAATCCCGTTGTGACAATCCAAAATTACATCAAACTTTCCACGGAATTGCACCATATAATAAACAAAGGCCCATATATAAACAAGGTAAAACCCGCCGCGGCGCACCACATGGATTCCGTCAACAATTTCCGCGCGTTCGCTTTTTTGATCGTTGCCGCAAAACAGCGTTACATGATTGCCTTCCGAAACCCACCTTTTTGCCAACTCATAAACATAAACCTCAGCTCCTCCCGCATAGGCATGTTTGGTGTCGCGCCAATTGAAAACCAAAATTCGCTGGCCACCTTTGTTAACTTTAAAAAACTCCGCTGGAATGGACATCCCGAAAAATAAAACTGTTCTGTTCCGAATAAATTCAAAATTTTCAAAAACGACATGCCAAACGACTATCAAACCAAAACTCGCCAGTGCCGCCATTAGCATTATGTCGGCAAAGCTCCCTATCGAACTGTGGAAATTCAATATTCCGATTATCAAGAAAAATGAAGAAACAAAAAGCAACGCAGAAAATGAATATCTTTTTTTGACCACATGATAACTCACAATTGTTGTGGCAACCGCAAAAAGAGCCATGGCCAAACAATATGGCGCCAAGTAAGGCAGTATACTGAGACTTCTGGCCCCGAACAGAAACGGAACA
>CAIWKW010000071.1 GCA_903913365.1 Candidatus Doudnabacteria bacterium
AAAACTATATACAATTTTATAGCAAATTGATAATAATATCAACCTGGTAATACAACATTTGATACTGTCAACGTTTTGAGGCTTGTGAATTGTTAAGCGACAAGTAATTTTGTAATTTAGATTAAACACTAAATCAAATGTTGATATACCGGGTCAACCCAGTAGAGCTAAAAATCCCCGTCCCGATTGCTCGGGGCGGGGATTTTGGAATTTACATTTACTTCGTTAAAATAGCTAAATCAGAATTTACAGTATTTGTTGCAGTCTGGGCAATGGTTGTTCTTTGAGCTTCGGAAGTTTGTTCCAAAACCGTTAAATCAGCCAATACTTTTTTTGAACCGAGTCCCCAATTATAGCTTCTTGGTTGGACGTAAACACCGTTCATTTTGTCCAAACTCCATCCGCTATAGCGGGTGTCCAGCAAGCTGCTCATATCATCAATCCATTCGCCGAAGTTATTGTATTTTCTCAAATACTGCTGGCCTCCAATACCACTGCAATTGTAGTAGTAATGGTGGACGCACATATTGCTTTCCACAAAGCTAATGGCAACAATTTGCTGCCAGTTGTCTTTGCTTAGAAGCTTGTCCGTATAATCGGCTAAGGGTGAATGATTGTCTATTAAATATGCTTTTAAATTAGTAGACAGCGGATCCGCTTGTACTATCTGTTGTAAAACAAGTGAATTTTGATTTTGAAGAGGTGCGTTGATTTTAAAAACTAGAGCTTGTTGCCCGGAAGTCTGTAGCTCGGCAGCCAGTGCTAACTGAGGGAAAAATACCGGAGTTAGCAAGATTAAAGCAATTATGCCGACAAAGGAGCTTTTATCTATGGCAGACTTAAGGGTAGTTGGAGCTTTCATTCTTTGAATCAAACTCCTTTCTCCCCTGATTCTCCGGCAGATTGCCGAAGGATAAGTATAGATTTTAAAGTACGACTGTTTGACCCGTCCGGCTTAGGTTAGTAATGAAATGCCGAACTTCAGTCGCTGGGCTTCTTTTTAGGGAAAACCAACGCAAAGGCTTATTTAACACAAAAAAGTGCCAGAAGCACTTTGCATAAAAGAATTATACCTTATCTGAAGGGTTTTTTCAAGGCCTTTAAGCTCATTTATGGCTTAAATAAAAGATAAAACATTATTTAAGACTTAAAAAAAGCTTAAAAAATCCTCTTATTTAAAAGGAGTTTTTAGCTGAAATACCAGCTAACTGAAACAAAATTCCAGTTGCGGCCATATTAGACCAAAGTGTAAATTAAAATAAAAGTATGATTTTTTTCTTCTTATCTTGTTAGTCAGGGTTATTAAAATAAGCCGGTGATTGACTAAAGCGCCAATTTCGGGCATAATATATGGTTCTGACTAATATTTAGATTGAGAAAAACCTGAGGAGGTTTGATTTAGATGATAAACAGAGTAGCTTCTTTAGATGAGGGAGTGGCTGTTATAGCAGTGGGTGCGGCTTTTGCGTTTGTCTGCTATGGCTACCACGACAGGCCAACAGATGGTTGGTATGTCTGCGTCGATGTGGCGTGTAGAGACTCAAGGATGGCCGGAAAGATTGTTGAGAAGACCAAAGATTGGATAAGCCAAGACCCAATGGGCATTCATCCTGTTTTGGGTCATGCATACAGCATAACGCTTTCCGGAAGCCCGATGCTGCGAAGACCGGGCATTTTGCCCCAAGACCAAAAGGCGGAGCTTGATGCTAAAGTAGAAGAGCGGGCCGTGATTGTTAAGGACTGGCTCAATCAGCTGGCCGCCGAACTCTAAGCAAATTTGCCCGCGTTTGTACCATCCAATCAAAAGCCGCAGCGACAAAAGGTCTCGTAACCTTTTTTGTCGCCGCGGCTTTGTTTTTGTATTAATGAATTTTAAAACCATTTTTTTGTCCAAAAAAAAAGCTGCATCGTAAAGCTGAGCTTTTTTCTTAGAGTGGGTTGGTAAGAATGTTAGAATTAATATTTTTAAAAAGAGAATTAAATTTTCTCGGCAGGACCTATAAATTTTTAACAATAGTCTTGGTGGTGGTTAGTTGTCCCCATATTCCGCCTTCAACGCTAACCATTTTTTCGCAGGCTTTGCGTAAATTTTTGTCCGGACAGGAAATGGCGTCTTTTACGTAATAGCAATAAAATCCTAAGTCAGTAGCTTCTCGCAAGGTTGTATGTACGCACACATCAGCGGTAACTCCGCACAATATGAGGCGGGTAATTTTTTTCTTGCGCAAAATTGTTTTTAAATTGGTAGTGCTAAATGCTCCGTAGCTTGGTTTATCCAAAATGAGTTCGCCTTTTATTGGTTTTAGTGAATCTATAATTTCCTGCCCGAACTCCCCGCGGATTAGTAGCCTTCCCATAGGGCCTTTAGACCCAATTTGTGCCCCAGCTTTTTTGCTTCTCGCAAGCCTGAATGAATCGCAGTCTGATAGGTTTGGCTTATAGCCTTCACGTGTGTGCACTACGAGTATTTTATTTTTTCGTGCAAAATCCAAAAGTTGTTTAGCCTTTGGAAGTATTGGCTTTACCCAATTTAGATTTCCTGAAAATTTATAGGCATACCCTCCCGCTTCACAAAAATCCCGTTGAAAGTCTATCATTATCAAAGCTGCCTTTTTTGTTTTTTTTATCATAGCGATATAATTATGTTATCTTTTGGAACTCCCTGGTACGGATGTTGGAACTGCGGACGGTCTTTTTAGAGCCGAGTTGTGTTTGCTAAGTTTTTGACTTTTAATAAAAGTTTACTAAAATCTTTAAGTCTAGGATTCTTGATATTTTACATCAACCACTTTATTCCCTAAGTGTTTATCTCTCATTGTTTGTTCATTTTCATCTTTATACTTTGTGGTATCGTAAGTATTGTAGCCAATCCTCGGCTCTCTTGATACAGGTAAGTAAAAACTCTGTGTAGAATCGTCTTTATCAACTAAAGCAGCAAGTACCCTTTCAGCTTTCGCGGCTTCGGCGTTATTTGCTAATTCTTTGCCCGTTTGGTCTGTAACCCTTATAGTTTTATTTCCTCCGTGAACATACTCTACAAGCGTGGCTTCATATTGAGCTTCATTTTCAATCCCTTTAAATATTTCCGGATATGCTTTCATAGCCCAATCTTTAATCATTGCGTAGGGAGGGAAAAAGACAATCGTGTCCTGTGGCTGGGATAATTCGCCGGTAGCGGTTTTAAATCTTTGTGTTCGGCCGTCGGGTAAATATTTATAAACCGAACCCATGGCGGTGGTTATCTCAGAAGGTTTTCGTTTAATTTCGGTTTCCTCTTTTTTTAAGTTATCGTCTTCCTGCGCCGGTTGATATTTTTCGGACATATAATATAGTTAACATTGATAGAAGCATTCTATCACTTTTAATTTTATCTAGCTATTTAATCTTATTTTTGTTTTAGCTATCTTAGGTGCAAACAAAAAGACTCGAGTAAATACTTGAGTCTTTTTATAGAGATCCTTAATACAGGACGTCAAAACCATGGTTGTGGAATTGGATAGGCAGCGGACACTTTTCCTTAATGGCTAACCATAACTGTGACAGATTTAGTTATGACGCCTGTCCCAGTTGCGTCGTGCGCCTCAATGGTGTAGGTCGTTGAAGATTGCGGATATGCGGTTGGTGACACAATCATGCTTCCCGAAGAGTCAACTTTCTTGTTAAAAGTTGAGAGACCGGTATTTGAAATATAGATATTCGTGCAGTTATTTGTATTCCATGAGAGACTTGAGGTTCCACCAGTCGGAACTGTTAATGGTGAAGCGGTAAAACTATTAATAACGCATGAAGTCGTCATGCTCGGTGTAACTGTAAAAGTTGTATGATTGCTGGCGCCATTAGCATTAACTACGGTAAGGGTATAAGTACCAGGGTTTATTAAAGAGCTGCCGCCGCCGCTCGGAATAGTTGATGGAACAATAAGTTTTAAAGTGTGCGTATCCGAAGAATTAACTGTTGCAATCAAAAGTCCAAAGTTGTTTGAAGAACCAAAATAGGAAGAGGCGCTAAGATAAACAGAATTATTTGAAGTGGTAAATCCAGCGCCGGACATAGTAACAGTGGTAGCGTCTGCCGGTCCAGAAGTTGGGTTAATAGAGTTGATTATTGGGGCAGTTACAGGAGCGGGAGTTTTAGTCACTTGCGGAGTTGTTTTTGGAGTTGGGGTAGGCTGTTGAGCAGACCCATGAATGTTCGCAGTTGTTGTAGGAACAGGGGTAGCTTGTTGAGCAATAGGGGTTTGAACATTAGCCTGCTGGGTTGAATTGCATCCCGCTGCCAAAAGGACAAGAATTGGAAACACAAAAAATAATTTTTTCATTACAATTTATTATTAATTAGATTTGCTTCAATTATACTCTTTTTTGAAAAAGGGTCTAGCCCATGCTTTAGGGGTAACGAAAACACCAGCTTCTCACAACTTGCACCATTTGTATGCAGGGTGCAGGCGGAAAGAGTTCTCTTACCGTCATAAAACAAAAAACCCCATCCGAAGATGAGGTTTTTTGTTTTGGAGCGGGATAGTATGTGATGTTAGAACCTATTTCTTAACTACTGTCGAACGATTTTATATTCCGAGTTTATCTTTAAGGGGAGTAAAGTCAGTCTAATCTAAAAGCAGGCCTGCTCACCGAATAATAAATTAATATTTTCCATTAACCAGCGGTTGACTGCAGGATTGTGAATTAATATTACTATCGGTGTAAATTCTTGGACTTTTTGAGTCATCTAAGCCTGCGTCAGTATATCTTTTTGCTCTTTCTGAAGTATTTTTGAGTAACTGCTCCAATAAATAATAGCCAACCCCACTTCCAGACTCTTTTCTTAGCAAATAGACATAGCATTTATCAAATGCAAAGTATGTATCTTTTAAGTTGCTCAAGTCGCTGCTTGGGTTATTTTCAATAATAGCCTCTCCTACCTTAAACATAGCACGCAACACTCTACGCATTTCATCGCTTTCAGGATTTATAAAAACAATTTTTCTTTCAATGTCATCGCGCAAACCGTCGTGGTTGGAGTCTATTCCTGCAATTGTCTGCAATCCTTCGTAACCGGGGTCTGGCGGTAGAGTAACAAGAGTATCTGTGATAGCAAAATCTGATTGGAATAAAGGATGTGCAGTTTCCTCTTCGTATAATTCAAAGTTGAATCTTTGAGGTTTTGACAACCATTCTTGCGGCGTCAAAAACTCTCCAGTGTAAGTTCCATCCGGTTGTTTGTTCAACGGAATAGTAAACCCCTCGTCTTTTAACGTTTCGTAGGAAAATACTTGAAGATGCGGTGAGGTAAGGGGGAGTGTGGGTTTAAGGGTAAACTTTAAATTCAGCGGTTTTGAATTACTTACAATAGTTTCCGGATTAACAAAAAGATGTTGGTCGCTAGCAATTCTTTCTAAATTATTGTCCGCTTTACTACTAGATGTTTGTTTGCATCCAGCAGCTAATAAAGTGAGAATGGCCGTAACAAATAGTAATTTTTTCATAATATATTTAAATAAGTTCTATTCCTGCTACCAGTATAACAAAAAACACCTGCATTTAACAGATGTTTTTTGTGGAGTGATTTGACCCTTCGACTCCTCACTTCGTTCGTCGCTCAGGGTCCAAAAAATAATACCCCATGCGTTGGGGTATTATTTTTTGGAGCGGCTAAGGGGAATCGAACCCCTATCCTCTCCATGGCAAGGAGAAGTTCTACCATTGAACCATAGCCGCAAGTTTTTAAATATTGTTTTGTATTCCCTCAATCCAGCCCATTATCTTATGGTAGGTATCGGTGGAATTAACTCTTATTTGTATAGTTCCGTAAGGCAAAACATTAAAAGGTCTTTTGCCCAAACTGGACTTACTAACTCCATAATAGAATTTTTCAAAACGTTCTTTAGGAATTTTAGTCAATTTTGACCAAAATTGCAAGAGCTGCTCCGCGTTTTGGTGTTGATAAATTCGTAGGCCGGCACGTAATTTTTCTTCCTCAATCCCACAGATTTCCCTTAAAAATTTTAAAAAAGCAG
>CAIWKW010000072.1 GCA_903913365.1 Candidatus Doudnabacteria bacterium
AAGCTTGGGGATAAGGCTTCTATATTTTTTTATCCCATCAATGTTTTTATTTTGCATTTTGGCAATTTAAATATACAATGCTTTTTTCATTATAGCATTTTTTGGGTAAGATTGTTAAAAAAATAATTAAATATTTATGATTAACTATTCGCGTAGGGGCGAGCTTCAGCCGCCCGCGAATATGGGCGGCCAAGGCCTGCCCCTACAAAAAATTATTATTCTTCTACTGTTACATTCCCGCTTCCGGCTCTTCGGAAATTATTTGCCTGGCTACCGCTTCCGCTACCTGCTCAGGAGTATCAACTTCGGGAGCAGGAATGCCGCTGTCGCGATTACCTGACCAGGGCGAAGAACCAAAAGAATTTTTACCAAAATCCGTGGCCGTCATTTTCGGATGAAACACGCTGACTATAATATTGTCCTTTTTTAATTCTTCCCTGGCCGTTAGCGACAGCGCGTTTAAAGCATATTTGGTGGAAGCATAAGCTGCCAAAAAGGGAAAATAATTTTTGGAAACTCTGGAGCTGATGTTTAAAATCATTCCCCCGCCCTGCTTTCTTAACTGCGGGATTACAGCCTGCATGGAAATAAGCGGGCCATAAACATTTAACTCCATAACTTCCCGGTACTGATTTAAGTCTACGTGCTCCACGTCGCCATAAAGGCCCTGGCCTGCATTATTTATCAGCACATCAATGCGGCCAAAATGCTCTACTGTTTCGGCTATTAAGTTTCTAATATCGCTTTCATTACGCATATCGGTTTGTATTGCGAAAGAGTCCGGCAGTTCATTGGCCAAATTTTTTATGACACTTTCGGAACGGGCAGCCAAAACAATTTTTGCGTCTTGGGCGGAAAGATTTTTGGCCAATGCCAGCCCAATGCCATACGAAGCTCCGGTTATAATAATTACCTTGTCTTTTATGTCCATTGAATTCTCCACAGATCACAAATACTGCAAATGGAAGCAAATCAGCGATTTGCAAGATTTGTTTCCATTTGTGATTTGTGAATAATTATTTTTGCTTTGATAACTCAAAGGTTAAAAAAAGCCTCTTTAATCCGGAGGCTTTTTTTTGTGAAGCTTGTTATTTCTTTGCCGGGGTGGTGGTTGCCGGTGATTGTTGCTGGATAGTTAACGTCTGCGCCGGTAAAGCATATCCGGTTCCCCACTGCATCATGCCTGGCCTTTGTTGGTAATACATCATATTACCGCCAGTTCGGCCATGACCATAGCCAAAATTACCTTTAAGCTCGCCAATCTTAACTCCCAGCCCGAAAACCACCAATAAAATTACCGCACCCAAAAGCCATCTTAATAAAAAGTGGCCATGATGGTGATGGTTGCAATTGCAGCCTCCCCACATTCCGCCCATATTGTGGTTATGATAATCCGAACCAGACATATTTTCTTGTTTATTAGTTTCTTCCATAAATTTTCTCCAAATATTAATTATTTAGAATACCAATAAACCAATTATACCAAAATTAGTTTACGATGTCTCGGCTAACCAGCTTTATTCGGAAGTAATGCCGTCAAAATGCTCTTCGCTTGCTTCGGCCTCGGCTTTGGTATGGCGGATTACTCCGTCTTTGTGTTCGGCCGGAGAATAAACCGTGTAGAGTTTTAAATCTTCCGTAGCGGAAGTATTTATCACATTATGGTTTGTTCCCGCGGGAACCACCACGGCAAAACCGTCCGACACTATGTGCTCCACGCCGTCCAAAATTGCTTTACCCTGGCCTTGTTCAAACCTTAAAAACTGATCCAGAGTGTGAACTTCCATGCCAATTTCCTCGCCCGGCTTTAAGCTCATAAGCACCAACTGGCTGTGCTTGGCGGTATAAAGCACGCGTCGAAAATCGGTGTTATTTTTTGTTTCTTCTTCTAAATTTATTGTATATCCCTTCATTTTGTTCCTTTCATGGTTTGCAGCTGGTTTGATGCAAATCTGATTAATGCTGTTATTTTAAGTATACTCTAACTGTCGGCATTTTGGAAAAACCACTTCTTGGCAATTTGATGCTGAAGCAGTCCGCATAAAAATATGGCGCTCGCTGCCAAAAGCAAATATATCAGCCCGGGCAGTCGCAAATCAAAGAAATCCGACAGCGCCGGATTAGTCATAACCAAAACCAAAAACACAGCCACTATGCCGCCCAAAAAATAAGTAACTTTTTGCTGTCGCCTGCTCCTAAGAGCGCCGTAAGCCTCCGGCGCCAAAAGAAAGAACCAATAGCCCAGGGCAATACAAACCAAAACCACCAGGCTGTTGGAACCGGAAGTTTTTAGCTGTGCCGGGCCGAACCAAAATACCGCCACCGCAGCAATTGCGGTTAAGGCGCCATTGAGTAAAGAGAACGGCAAAATTTTCATAAGAAACGATTTATTGCCCCTGGTATTAGACTTGCGCGTGGGAAACACCGCCCAGTATGCCAGCGGCAGCCACAAAATGCAGTAGTTGATAATTGTGGTATTGCGCGGAGATAGCGGGTAAGTGTAATTTAAAATCGCCAGCATAAAAAACAAAGCCAGGCCAATGGTAATGGAGTTAAAAAATACCCCGGCCACAAGTTCAATGTTGGTAATAATTGTTTCCGCCAAATTTACCCCGGCCGGCAACGCCGAAAAACTGTTGTTCATTAATACCACCTCGGCAATTTGCCTGGTGGCCGGCGCGCCGTCAAACATGGCAATGCCCAAATCCGCTTTTTTTATAGCCAAAGCGTCGTTGGCTCCGTCCCCCACCATGGCCGTATAGCCGGACTTTCTTAAAACCGAAATAATTCTTTCTTTTTGCTGGGGCTTAATTCTGGCAAAGAGATGATATGCGGGCACGCGTTCCAAATATTCCTCCGCGTCCCACTTTTCCATTTCTTCTCCGGTGATAATTATGTCCGTATGTTTTACCCCGGCCTGCTCGGCCACAGCTTTAACCGTTTGCGGGTTATCGCCGGAAATAACCCGAATGCTTACGCCCTGATTTTGAAAAAAATTGATAATTTCTTTTGTTCCCGGCCTTAGCGGATTGGAAAGAACAAATAATGCCACAGGAAAAAGAGAATCCTTCTCCAAATCCGACTCCGGCAACTCATGCTGGGATATGGTTAACAGCACAAGGCGTTTGGCCATTGGCGCGTATTTGTTTATTTGAGAAACTACCCATTCGTGCTGCTGGGGGTTGGCTAGATATTTTAATAAAACATCGGGCGCGCCCATTACTATAGGCGCAAGCTTTTCCCCAACTTTTAAAGTTGCCCCGCCGTAACTGCGCTCGGAGGAAAATGGCAAAGTATTAAGCACGCTGCCCAAAAATTTTTGATGCTTAACCGACTGTTGCAGCGCTTTGCCGGTATGGGAGGTATCGTTGTTGGCGTTTATGTAGCCTGCCGTAAGCTGCTGGGCCTCAGCCAGGCCGTATTGCCCGTAAAGTATTATGTCCTGTACCTCGGGCCTGTTTTCCGTTAAGGTGCCGGTTTTATCTATGCATAAATTTTTAATGCGCCCCAGTTTTTCCGTGGCATTTATTTCCTGGAGCAGTACCTGCTTTTTAAACATCTTCACCGCGCCGTAAGCAAAAAATATTGTGGTGGCCAAAATTAACCCCTGCGGAACCAAGGTGCTGGTTAAGGCGGCCACATCTTTGACTATAGAGACCAACAGCTCATGAACGCTAAGCCCATGCAAAATAACATAGACCATAATGGCCAAAAGCAAATAGGTCATGTAGCGGATAAACGTATTAAGCGTTTGCTGGATGGGGCTGAGGTTTAATTTGTAGCGCTTTATTTTTTCCGTCATTTTGGAAACAAAGCTGTCTTTGGGAAGAATTTTGACTTTTAAAATTCCCGAGCCGCTGACCACAACGCTGCCGGCTAAAACTTTATCAT
Source organism: Candidatus Doudnabacteria bacterium (assembly GCA_903913365.1). GTDB lineage: Bacteria > Patescibacteriota > Doudnabacteria > UBA920 > UBA920 > PALSA-1336. The sequence goes on from CAIWKW010000072.1 coordinate 3,892, forward strand.
TTATTTTTTTTCTTTTGTTTTCCGATTCCCCGGTAAGCAAAGCTTCATTTACTTCAACGCCGTTGCTCTCAATAAGTTCCCCGTCCGCGGGGATCTGGTCGCCCAGAGAAATTTTTACCCTGTCCCCAACCAGCACATCATCAAGGCCAATAGTCTGTTCTGCCCCACCATCGCCAAGCCGAATAATTTTTGGAGCCATTAATATTTGCAGCTGCTCTAAAGTAACCTTGGCGCGCAAATCCTGAAAAATCCCGATTACAACGTTAAGAACCAAAACCACCAGCAAAAATACGGATTCGTGAAATTCTTTAAACAACAGCAAGAGTACGGACACCACTAAAAATATTCCATTAACCAAAGTCACGGCATTGTGCAAGAACACCGGCTTTAAATGTTTTTTGATAATTTTGTAATAAGACCAAATTTTCATACTATTTTTCCTCTATATATAGTATACCAGAATAACCGGCTCTGACTTGGCAATACTTTATAAAATTTCTCTGCAAGCCAGAGGGGCGACTTCCAAGCCTTCTCCCCTGGCAAGGGGAGATGCCCAACTTTTTAACTGAGTACTGTCGTTAGAAAAAAAGTTGGGCAGAGAGGTCGTAATTAAGCAACACCTCATCTGCCCTAAAGGGCATCTTCTCCTCCCTCCTTCGCTAAAGCTTCGGCGGGCAAGCAAGGAGAAGAGGGAACACTAGGATATTCCTATAAATTAAGCTGAGAAAATAAGTTCTGTTTAATACGCCTCTGCCCTTGAAAAATTCCCCGCTTTATGGTAAAATATGGAGTAATTGAATAATTTAAAAATTTAATGATTGAAAGATTGTTCGAATGTTCCCAAATCTTTCAATTAAAAAATCATTTAATCTTTCAATTTAAATTTATGGCGCTATCGTCTAATGGTTAGGACAAGTGGTTTTCATCCACTAAATCGGAGTTCGATTCTCCGTAGCGCTACCAAATGAAAATTCGTTCAAAAAGTTACAAAATCACTTATCAGTATTGATTAAAAAGAGTTTTCCAACGCAAGAATTGGAGAACTTTTTTGTTTTATTTATAAATTAAATGCTGTATAATACAAATACTTTTTATTTTTTATTACCTATATGGACCACGAATCAACGGAGCAATCACGGGAGACTCAAATAGTGGATATTTTACAATCTAATAATCGGCATTTTGAAGAATATCTAGCATCCCCGGATTTTAAACCTCAGGAATTGCCAACACCATCACAGATTAATTCCATCTTTATTCCCAGGAGAGTTCTTGAGCTATCTGGAAACCCTGAAAAAGTAAAAGTGCAAACTGTTACCGACGAACTCAAAAATTCATTATGGTTAAGGATAGTAGAGAATAATCGGGAGATACCAAGGCAGTCAAGATATTCAAATCCATATAACTTTTTGTCCGGGACAGCTAAAATAAATTTTGAATCCCCTGGCCCTCACCCCTATGTGTTCCTTTCATTTCTAATACAAAGTGCTAAAGATCAAGGCCTTCCTCAAGTTGTTGAGGTCGGACAATATGAAGATAATCCAATCTTGAGAAGGAGAGGAATGAGTAAAAATTTTTACGAAAATCTAGAGAACGTGTTAAGAAAATTAAAATTTAAATTTATATTTGGTCACCATAATAAAGAAAATGTGGACTTCTTTATCAAAATCTTAGGAAGAAAAAGATTGTGCGATTATCCTGACTATTGGAAATTTAATCCATGGAGAATGGATGAGGCCAATAGCCCACTTTTAACTTTTAAAGAGCTCTAGGCTAGGGTTATATCTAATTTATTTCTAGCTAAGATAAAATAAATATCCCTTACCAAAGCCAAATAAGTTTTCCACCTGTTCCGAGATGGTCTACCACAAACTTCAAAGCACCCGAAAGGGTGTTTTTGATTATTAATTAGTAAAACTTATGTTATAATTTAGTTAATATAAAATCATTTTATACCAATATGTATGAATTTCCATCGGGAGGCGAAGAATTTAGTTTTAGCGATAAAGGTAAGCACGACGGCCAAAACGCCGGTATAAGTAAAGAAGACTTTTTGTTATTAAAAAATAAAAGCAGAATCAGAAATAGTTCTTTTAATATAGAACGTTTTTTGCTAGCTCCCGATGTCAAAATTACTCGCGAGACCAGAGCACCTGAGGAACTAGGAGCCTACTATTCCCCTTGGTATTATAAAACGTATGATGGCAAGAGATCGCCAACGGGCTATAAAAAAATTAATAGTGGCGAAGAAGATGGTCGAGCTATAAGAATAGACGAACACGAAGTTGCGAAGGAAGTACTAAGTACAGAGCATTTAGAAAGAATAGAGGGTTATCGGAAATCTGTACATCCTATTCCAGCGGAGCCAATTATTATTGCTCAAGATTTGGATACCAACAGAACACTTATTTTAGATGGTAACCATACTGCCAAAGCTATTTATCTTAATTATTTAGCTGGGGATAGTATACCTCCAATTCCAGTTATAGTTGTTAGAGGCCACAAGCTTGCCGAAATAATTGGCGATTTAAAAATAGTCAACAAATAATTTGTAAGGACCTCCGCTGTAAACTTAGCAGAGTAAAATAAACATCTCTTACCAAAGCCAAATAAGTTTTCCACCTGTCTCGACTTGGTCTACCAATAAAAAATATCCCAATGTATATGGGATATTTTTTATTGCCCTGAGCGAGTGCATCCGAGTCGAAGGGCTCACGAAGAAAGGGTACTTTTGATTTGGTTTTGTTGATAAAAAAATTAAAAAATATTACTTTGATTTCCCAGTGGAATTATTTTAAAATTAAGCATATAATTATAATCCATTATTAAAGGGGGTTAAAACTTAGGTTTGTGGAAGGCAACTTGAATATATACTTGTATTTAAATTGTCTTTCGCAAACACAGCGGAAGCAGGAGGTAGAAGAGAAAATGCAGTACACCGTAAAGGTTGTGATTTCAGGAGATTGCGGCACAGACCTGTTGGGTATAGGCCACTTAATAACGGACTGGTGCAAAACGCATCAGGAGTGGTACGCCCAAACAGGAGTGGATGGCGTACAACCAGGTTTGGAGCTTAATCCGGGAACGGATGGAATTCCGGAAGCTTCGCAAAAGTACACTTTCTCGGGAATGTTGCCCGATAGAACGGCCAAAGAATCTATCCGGACTCTTTTCCAAGAGTTGGCGGACTTCCTACAGGAGAAGCTAAATCCGGAGGATCAGAAAACTCCGGTTGAAGTGATCTTCGGCCTGAAAATCCGCTGAACCAAAGCCCCGGAAACCTTTAGTGTTTCCGGGGCTGCGTAATTTTAAAATAATTTACTACAAATATTGGCTTAAGTTACATTTTACAGTTTTATTAAAATTTTAATTTCTTTTCGCTCATCCATTGCCTTGTATCCCTCGGCAATATCAGAAAGCGGAATTGTCTTGGTAAAAATAGCCGATACGTCCAGTTTGCCGGAAAGGACGTCCGGCATAAGCTGAGGAATATAATAGCCGGCCGGAGCGCCGCTGCCCTTTATGCCCACGTCCGTGGAAAAAAGCTTCATAGCCGGAAAGTCGGCAACGCCGTGAGGCACTCCCACAAAACCAATATGACCGCCAATCCTTACCGCGCCTAAGGCTGCCTCCCAGGATTCATTTGTCCCCACGCATTCCAAAGCGCAGTCCACGCCCAAATCTTTTGTGGCTTCTTTAATCTGCTTAATCGCCTCTTCGCCTCTTGCCGATATAATATCGGTGGCGCCAAATTGTTTACCAATAGCCGCGCGATCTTCGTGCGTGCTAATTAGAAAAATTCTGGAAGCTCCAAGCCTTTTGCTTGCCGCAACCGCGCACAAACCAACCGCACCGTCGCCAATTACCGCAACAGTAGAACCCGCTTTTACTTCCGCGCATACGGCAGCGTGATGTCCGGTGCACAAAACATCCGACAGAGGCAGTAAAGCCGACATCATTTTTTCGTCTTTAACTTTGTCTTTGGGAATTACAAACAGTGTGCCGTTGGCCATGGGCACGCGCACTTTTTCTCCCTGGCAACCGTCATTTCCTTTGGAACCCCAAAACATAAATTTACGGCAAAATCTGGTTTCGCCAATAAGGCATAAATCGCACGTGCCGTCGGAAATAACAAACGGCGCCACAACCAAATCACCCACCTTTACTTTTGTTACTGCCTCCCCCACCGCTTCCACAATCCCCATAAATTCATGTCCGATTCGGCTGCCCGTCTCACGCGGCTCAAGACCACGATACGGCCATAAGTCGGAGCCACAAATACAGGAGTAAGTGACTTTAACAATAGCGTCATCCGGATTTTGAATTACCGGATCCGGCACTTCCCCTACTTCAATTTTACCCGGTCCCTGAAAAATAGTTGCTTTCATTTATCCGCCTTAATGTTTGCCCAAAATATTTAGGCAAACTTAATTATTAGTATAAATCGCGTTAATTTTTTATAATACAATTATAT
>CAIWKW010000073.1 GCA_903913365.1 Candidatus Doudnabacteria bacterium
AAATTTCCCGGGGCTGACGGCAGAAGCACTAAGAACAAAAAGCGCAATAGTTAAAAACGTCGACTTGTCATTAGCAGTTGAAATAATGGCCGCAATAAAAAATACTCAAGGGGATTTAACAGACAATAAAGGGGAGTTAACAAAAATAACGATAGAAAGACTTGAGTATTGTGCTAAAGAACTTAGAAATAACGGGCTGCTAAACTAGATTTTGCTTTTATATCCCGGCTAACAAATACAAATAGCGCTTTTATATAAATATCATAATTTGAATTAAGGAAATTATATGTCACAAAACATTACAGAACAACTTAAAGATAAAATATTGGCTTTCCAGCCTTCGGCTAAAGTAGAAAAAGTCGGCACGGTTTTGGAAGTGGGAGATGGCGTGGCGCGCGTAAGCGGATTAACCGAATGTGCCAGCATGGAAATGCTTGATTTTGGCAATAACATTTTTGGCGTAGCACTGAACCTGGAAGAAAACGTTATTGGCTCGATTATTCTTGGCGACTACACTCAGATTAAAGTCGGCCACACTGTAAAACTTACCGGCAGAATTTTATCGGTACCGGTTGGTGAAAATATAATCGGCAGAACAGTAAACGCATTGGGCGAACCCAAAGACGGCAAAGGTGAAATTAAAACCGATAAATTCTACCCAGTGGAAAAAATTGCCCCTGGCGTTATAACCAGAGAAGGCGTTAACCAGCCGGTGCAAACCGGAATTAAAGCCATAGATGCGCTTATTCCAATTGGCCGCGGACAACGCGAACTTATAATCGGTGACCGTCAAACCGGAAAAACCGCCATTGCCATAGACACTATCATCAACCAAAAAGGCCAAAACATGATTTGTATTTATGTTGGCATTGGCCAAAAGGAAAGCAAGGTTGCAAAAATTGTAACCGAACTTGAGAAACACGGCGCCATGGAATACACCATCGTGGTTTCCGCATCGGCCTCTGAACCGGCTGCTCTTTCTTATATTGCCCCTTACGCTGCAACAGCCATGGGTGAATATTTTATGGACCAGGGAAAAGATGTTTTGGTGGTTTATGACGATTTGTCCAAGCAAGCCGTGGCTTACCGTGAAATTTCTTTGCTCCTTCGCCGCCCCCCGGGACGCGAAGCTTATCCGGGCGACGTATTTTATTTGCATTCCAGGCTTTTGGAGCGCGCCGCAAGACTCAACAAAGATTTTGGCGGTGGAAGCTTAACCGCTTTGCCTATTATTGAAACTCAGGCCGGCGATGTATCCGCTTATATTCCGACCAATGTAATTTCCATTACCGACGGACAAATCTTTTTGGAAAGCGACTTGTTCTATAAAGGTATTCGTCCGGCTTTAAACATAGGTATTTCCGTATCCCGCGTGGGAGCAGCAGCTCAAACCAAAGCCATGAAAAAAGTTGCAGGCAAATTAAAACTGCAGCTCGCGCAATTCAGGGAGCTTGAAGCCTTTGCCCAATTCGGCAGCGATTTGGATGCCGACACCAAAAGAACCCTGGAGCTTGGCCGCAGAATGACCGAGGTTTTAAAACAGCCTCAGTATAAGCCTTACCCCATGGAAAACGAAGTGGCAATTTTGTATGCCATTAACAACGGCCACTTTAACGAAATTCCGGTGGAAAAAATTGCGGAAACTGAAACGGCCTTCCACAAATTTATGGCAGTCCAAGGCAAAGACGTTCTAAAAGCGATTAAAGAAACCAAGGAACTCAAAGAAGATACGGAAAATAAGCTCAAGGAAGCCATTGCCAATTTTTTGCAAAGCATTAAATAGTATCAAGTGGCGTTTATTCTGCAGTAAACTTGTTACTTTCAACTTTCTACTTTTAACTCACCCCCACCTATGCCAGGAATGATAGACATCAAAAGACGAATAAAAGGAATTGGCGGCATGCGCAAAATTACCCGCGCAATGCAGATGGTTAGTGCTGCCAAAATGCGCAAAGCACAGAATGCGACTATAAGCAGTCGCGCTTATTCCAACATGGCCTGGGATTTAATTTCCAATTTGGCTAAGGATGTAGATTACTCCAATCCACTGATGCATTACTATGCCGATGCCAAAAAAGTTGGCGTAATAGTGTTAACCAGCAACATGGGTTTGGTGGGCAGTTTAAACAGCAACTTAATGCCAAAACTGAAAGAAATTTACGGCGGAGAAATTATTTCCGAAGTTATTACTTACGGCAAACACGCCAAAGATATTGCGGTAAAGCTGAACAAACATGTTGTTGCCGATTTTCCGAAAATGGATAAAATTATTACTTCCGAAGACATTTATCCTTTGGCAAACTTTGTCACGCAGGCCTACAGCAGCGGCCAATATAAAAAAATTGTTATTTTATACAACCATTTTGTTTCCACTTTAGTCCAAAAGCCAACCATAAGACAGCTTCTGCCGTTTAAAGAAAAAATTACCATGGCTCAGCCGGACTCGGATTTGAACAACACTACCTACGAAGAAGACGAGAAGGAAAAAGTTGATAACGATTCACCGTATATTTTTGAACCTGATCCCAAAGAAGTTTTAAATCATTTAATGCCGAGAATAGTGGAAAGCCAAATTTACCAGGCCATACTGGAAAGCGACGCCAGCGAACAAAGCGCCCGCATGGTAATGATGAAAAACGCCACCGAAGCCGCAGGGGACTTAATTGGCGATTTAACCTTAACCTATAACCAGCTCCGCCAGGGCAAAATTACCACCGAGCTTTCGGAAATTACGGCGGGCAGGATAGCGCTGGAGTAAAATTTATGACTGAACACGGAGAGTTTACTGATAAAGGAAATCTTGGTGAATTCGAAAAACAAAGGATTGAGAATAGATTGGATTCAATTAGAACCAAAATTCTCCATAAACGCTTTGAAAAAACATTTGATGACCCTTCCTTTGAGCCGGACGACGATGAAAAAAAAGAAATTGACAGGGTGACGGGTGAGATAAACCAGATTATTTCGGAAGAAGAACTTTTAAGTTATGCCGAAGAAAATGGCACGCCTCTTTCGAAAGAAGACATGGACGAAATTGAAATTTCGGCAATTGAAATGCTTGATGATAACCTTTAAAATATAAGTCAAATTAATTTTATTTAAAATACTTTTGAATATTAATCATCTGCAGGTATCTGTCGTAAAGATCTCCCACAGGGAGATAAAATCCAATAATCTGCAGATCGGAATAAATTATGAATAAAGGAAACATTACACAAGTTATCGGGCCGGTTGTAGACGTGCATTTTGAAAAAGATGTGCCGGCTATTTACAACGCTTTGGAAATTGATATTTCCAAAATGCAAACCCAATTCAGTAAACTGACCCTTGAGGTTCAGCAGCAGCTGCCCGGCAACATTGTTCGCACCATTGCCATGTCTTCTACCGACGGTCTTAAGCGCGGTACCGAGGTTATTGATACAGGCACAGGTATTTCCGTTCCTGTGGGTAAAAACACGCTTGGACGCATTTTTAACGTTCTAGGCAAGGCTGTAGACGGCCAAGAAGACCCTACTTCCGAGAAAAAATACACTATTCACCGCCATGCCCCAAAGTTTACCGATCAATCCACCAAAACGGAAATTCTGGAAACCGGAATTAAAGTTATTGATTTAATCTGCCCAATCTTAAAAGGCGGTAAAGTCGGTTTGTTCGGCGGTGCCGGCGTAGGCAAAACCGTTATCATCCAAGAGCTGATTAACAACATTGCCAAAGCCCACGGCGGAGTTTCGGTATTTGCCGGAGTAGGGGAGAGAACCCGCGAAGGAAACGATTTATATCATGAAATGAAGAACGCCAATGTATTGCCAAAATTGGCAATGGTCTTTGGACAAATGAATGAACCGCCGGGAGCCAGAGCCCGCGTTGCTTTGTCCGGTCTTTCCATGGCCGAATATTTCCGCGATGAAGAGCACCAAGATGTTTTAATGTTCATAGATAACATTTTCCGCTTTACCCAGGCCGGCAGCGAAGTATCGGCTTTACTCGGACGCATTCCTTCGGCTGTGGGATACCAGCCAACTCTGGCCACGGAAATGGGTGAGCTCCAAGAACGCATTACTTCCACCAAAGACGGTTCAATTACTTCTGTGCAAGCCGTGTATGTGCCGGCCGACGACTTAACCGACCCGGCTCCGGCAACCACCTTTGCCCACTTAGACAGCACAGTGGTGCTTTCCCGCGCCTTAACCGAACTTGGTATTTATCCGGCTGTTGACCCTCTGGACTCCAGCTCCACAATTTTGGATCCGTTAATTGTAGGCCAAGAGCATTATGACGTGGCCCGCGGAGTGCAAAAAACTTTGCAACGCTATAAAGATTTGCAGGATATTATTGCGATTTTAGGTATGGAAGAGTTGCCGGAAGAAGACAAAGTTATTGTTACCCGCGCCCGCAAAATCCAGCGCTTTTTGTCTCAGCCGTTCGCAGTAGCAGAAATTTTTACCGGGACCAAAGGTGAATTCGTAACCCTCAAAGAAACCATCCGTGCTTTTAAAGAAATATTAGAAGGAAAACACGATGACAAAGGCGAACAAGCCTTTTATATGAAAGGCGGCATAGAACAGGTTAAATAATATCTCTACTAAATACGAAAATTACTAAATACTAAACTATGGACAGGGGGGATTTGGTACATAAAGACTTATGTTTCAAAATTGTTGGTGTTTTGTTTTCTGTTTATAAAGAATTAGGCGGCAGCCTTCTGGAAAAGCATTACCAAAAAGCAGTTGCCGCGGCGCTAAAAAAAGCTGGGATTCTATTTACCGAACAAGTATTAACTAGATTAGTTTTTGAGGATAAAGTAATTGGGATTTTCTATATAGACTTTTTAATTGAAATCTCTGGTGTAAAGATTGTCTTGGAGATTAAAAAGAATGAAAATTTCGGACAGAAAAATATTCAACAAGTCTACAATTACATTAAAACCTTAAATTTAGAGTTAGGAATTCTAGCCAATTTTACAAAATCCGGAGTTAAATTTAAAAGAATCGTCAATCTTAAAAAATAGATTTCGTATTTAGTAATTTTAGTATTTAGTAGAAGCAATATGAATACAATAAACTTTCAATTGGTCACCCCAGAGCGAACCGTTCTTAAGCAAGAACTTGTGTCTTTAAGCTGCCCTACAACTTTGGGCCAAATAACCATACTGCCTCATCATATTGGCCTTGTGGCGACTTTGGTACCGGGAGAACTTCATGCCAAAACCGAGGCCGAGGACTTTTATATTCATGTTTCCGGCGGTTTTGTGGAAGTTAAACCGGGCAGCGAAGTTGTAATTTTGGCGGATGCGGCGGAGCATCATTTTGAAATTGATATTACTCGCGCAACCGAGGCCGTTGAACGTGCAAAAAAGGATATGCAGGAAAAGCACGGAAACGCGGAAGAGTACGCAAAAGTTTCCGCAGCCTTGGAGAGAAGCTTGTCCCGCTTAAATGTGGCCCGCAAGCACGCTCACCGCAAAACTTCAATTACCGGCAGCGGAGTTTTCACTGAATAGCATTTGCAAAAAATTAACTTTAAATAATTACTCGGTTTTGTTTAATCGACGCATAATTTTTTATTTTAATTTGTAAACGCTATTTTTTTATGGAATTTGATTATCGCCCAAAAAGCAAATTGGAAAAATTTGGCAATAAAATTTACTCGTTGCTTGTGGAAAACTTTTCCCAAACTTTCTATGTGGGAGGCATGGTAAGGGATCTTCTTCTGCATATTAAGGTGTCCGATATAGATATAGCAACACGGGCCAGGCCGGATCAAGTTGCTAGGGTGCTAAAAGAAAACGGAATTTTGTATAATGACAATAGTAAAAACTTCGGCGTAGTCACCGCAATGCAGGGGGGTTTAAAAATTGAAATCACCACTTTCAGAAAAGATTTAACAAGTTCCGGAAGGTATCCAAAAGTAGCCTTTGTAAACGGCCCGAAGCAGGACAGCAAAAGAAGGGACTTTTCCATAAATGCCCTTTATTTAAACGGCATTTCAAAACAAATTCTGGATTTTAACGGCGGAACTAAGGACCTAAAAAGCAAAACAATAAAGTTTATTGGCCGGCCGGAAAAAAGAATAAAGGAAGATCCGTTAAGGATATTGAGGGCCATAAGATTTGCTTTGATTTTAAATTTAAAATTCAGCAAAAAGACAAAAACCGCGATCATAAATAATTTTTCGGCAACCGATTCTTTAAACAAAACCAGAATAAACAGAGAGACTGACAAAATTTTGTCGCAAAAAATGAAAAAAATATTCACCTGTTTGCTTAACGATAAAAAATCGCTTGACAAACATTTTAAATAACCGTAAAATAAATTATAGTTAGTTAAAGAGATGCGTTTGAGAAATTATTTGAAGTAAAATATTTTCTTACCGAATAAACTGAAACAGAAACCCTGGGGGTAAAAACAGAAAAAATAAAGGTTACTACTTAATCCGAGTTAAATCGGACAGTAGAAAAATTAAGAAAGCCCGGCCAAAATTCAGTCGCGCTTTCAGGGAGACTAGCCCAAATGGCTACCAAAAAAAAGAAAGTTGTAAAGAAGAAAAAGGTTGCTTCCAAAAAGAAGCGCGCCTAGTCTTCTTATCACCACTCTGGTGATGCAAAGACCATCCCATTAAAGGATGGTTTTTGTTATTAGCGACACAGGCAGTCCGGCCATTTAGGGCCGAGCGAGCCGAGGAGCTAATACAGGTTCAATACTTCGGAGATATGCAGAGATTGAACCTTTATTTATGGATGAGCAAAGGTGCTCTTTGCTCAAAGCTAAAACTTAGTCGCAAAGAGCACCTTTGCTCACATGCTATAATGAATTTGTTTGATTAAAGATAGCCGATAATGTCAAATTTCCTCAAAAAATACAGGGTTCCAATCCTCATTATTATTGCGGTTTTCATAATTATTGCCCGCAAACCCGGCAATTTGTTTAATGCCCAATTTGTAGCCGAAGACGGCAAATACTGGTTCGCTGACTGTTACAACCTCGGCATAAGGTGCCTTTGGCTTCCTCAAGACGGCTACTTGCAAACAGTTTCAAGAGCGGGCGGACTGATATCTCTTGCTGTGCCATTTAGATATTCCCCCTTGGCAATGGCAATCTTGGCTTTGCTGATTCAGCTTCTCCCGGTAGTACTGCTTCTTTCCGATCGGCTGAAACAATTAAGCCCCAATTTTTGGATTAGAGCTTTTTTGGCTTTACTCTACATTTTAATGCCCAATACCAACGGCTCATATTTATTTTTGACCTGCTCGCAGTGGTACTTGGCACTTTCGGCCGGACTCTTGGCGGCTTTTTCCGGCAAGCCGGAATGGAAATGGTTTGATAGATTTATAATTTTATTGTGCGGACTAAGCGGTCCGTTTGGAATTTTGTTGTTTCCAATTGGCTTACTCAAATGGCTAAACACAAAAAAGAAAGATGATTTAATTGTTTTTCTGATTATTTTTTTAACAGCGCTGGCACAGCTTTGGTTAATTTTGAGCTTTAAATCAACAACACCACGCTTCCAAGGACATATTACTTGGTCCATTAAGGCAATTTATTCCGTATTAAATATTCAACTGGTTTGGAATCTTCTTCTTTCGCCAAAAATTTATTGGCTGCTGGCGTCAAAATTTAGAGCGTGGCACACAATTGCCGCTCTGCTTTCTTTGCCGGTATTTTTTATGGCTGCCTACTCCTTTTATAAAAACTCTTACCAAGCCAAATTATTTTACTTGTTTGCTTTCACAGCCGGCGCTGTTGGCATTATTTTCCCCATGGGCATAGACAGAAACAACTTATTTTACAATTTAGCCGTTAATACCGAACAACTACGCTACTGGCTTATCCCAATGACTGTAATTTTAGCCAGTTTAGTTTATTGCGCCGGAACTTTGCGGCCAACAGCAATCAAATACGCAGGCAGGGGATACTTATTAATTTTGCTGATTGGCATTTTTTTTAGTTTTCGCTATCCTTCCATACCGGATTTTCATTTTTCGGATTACGCAAAACAGTTTAGCGTACTTAAACCCGGAGAAAAAATTGAAATACCAATGTTTCCTGTGCCTTCTTACTGGATAATGGATCTGACAAAAAGATGATTAGGTTTAATCTATAAGCAAAAACATCCGGCAAAACCGGATGTTTTTAAATTAGTTATTTTGACTTTAACCGCTATGTTGTGTAAGGTTGCAGGGTAATGGAGGTTATATGAAACGCTTACCGCTCTTGTTTTTGTTTGCGGCCGGCTTTGCTTATCCGCAATCTGCCAATTCTGTACCGCAGTTTACAGAACTAAATTTCAAATCCAGACTGGATTTGTACCTCAAACGTACCTATCTCGACCCAAGACGCCACATTTTGCTGCTTGGAGAAGTGGCGTTTGACGATTTTGCTTCCGTCGGAATTGAAAAATGGGGTTCGGGACTTTCCGGTTACGGCAAATCGCTAGCTCCGGTTTACGGCCAAAGAGTTATTAGTAATTCGGTTGAATTTTTGGCCGGCTCAATCATTGGCGACGACGCCCGCTACAGGCCGTCGGCTTCCCACGGCTTTGTGAAAAGGGGATTGCACGCCGCAGTATCTACTTTTACCGCCAAAGATAGAAATGGGCACACTCAAATTGCCGCCTCCCGCATATTGGCAATAACTTTTGCAATGGTTGTTGCCAACCAGTGGCCACCACATCCCATGACCGGCTTAAAGCTGGGCGACGCTCTGCTGTTCAACGTAACGGACATGGCACAAAACAATCTTTTGACCGAGTTTACTCCGGAACTAAAAAGATTCGGCAATAAGCTTTGGCACAAAGCTCATCATGCAAAAGCGCCAATTCATCCTTAAAATCCCCGAGAGCAAGTTGCTTTTCGGGGATTTCGTCTTATTGTCATTGCGAGCGTAATACCGCGCAAAATAGCAGAGAACTCTACTTTTTACTCTGTTTCTTAATGGCTTTTTTCAATTTTGCAAAGCGCTTTTCCAAATCCATAACAATATCCAAATCCAAATTTTCGCCTTCAATGACCAAAATCTCCAATTCGTCCAGCGCCGCTTGCAAACCTTTAACTATAGCCGATTGTTTTTTCATAATTTTTTACATTAATTCTATTTTTTGATTATACCATTAAAGTCCGGGGTTGTCGTATAAAGTTAAGCCTAAAACACTTGCTTTATATTATCATTTCTAGTATAATCATTTAAGCTACTTCAGCCTCCGCTAAAACAAGCTAACGCAATGTCGCGGGATAGAGCAATTGGCAGCTCGCAAGGCTCATAACCTTGAGGTTCCCGGTTCGAGTCCGGGTCCCGCAACCAAGCCAGTCCTTCATAATTGATATGGAGAATTGACTGGGTTTTAACCTCAAATTCTAAAATCGTGACAGATTTTACCCTCTGTCGAGGGATTTTTGTTAAACTTATGATCAAAACTGATCAACCACGGTCAATTTTGTTCAATCAATATTGGCCGGAGTAGCTCAGTTAGTTAGAGCGCGGGACTCATAAGCCCGAGGTCAGAGGTGCAATTCCTCTCTCCGGCACCAAATAAGTTAAAAGTTACTTTATAAACTTTATAACTTTTTACTTTAAACTAAACCATGGGACCGTAGCTCAATTGGTTAGAGCACTCGCCTGTCACGCGAGAGGTTACGGGTTCGAGCCCCGCCGGTCCCGCCAGAAAAAATTTAAACCCCGTTCCGCCTTTTGGCGGAACGGGGTTATTAGTTACTTCTTTTTGCAATAATCCTTCTTGGTTTGAACTTATCAATACTTTTTAAAACTCCCAGGGCACCAAGACAGGTACCCTGGGTTACTGCGGGATCTAGTGGATGATTTGCCCGGACGGATAAGCTCCGCGGCTTTCGTCGTCTTCCTCACTCCTTTCGTCCCCTGTGGGAACATTATCTCCGCTGGGAGCGTCACCCGGCTTGGGTTCGCTAAATTCATCTGATGCAAAGGGCATCTCGGCCTCCTTCAGAAATATTATATACCAAAATATAAAACAATCAATCGCATTGAACATTTGGGTTTATGCCCAAATTTTGATATAATGCATTTATGCAAACAACAATTTTATACGTTATTATCATAGTACTTTTGGGCGGGTTTGTGGCTTTGGTTTATCTTATTTTGGATTTAAAAAAACAATCGCAAAAACCCCAGGATGATTCCAGTTTAAAGGTGATGATGGAATGGATGAAGGAAATTAAGCAGGGTACAGACCAAACCAGGGTAGGAATGCAAAAATCCATTGACGAAACCAACAAGGCAATTAACGAGCGGCTTGATAACGCCGGAAGAGTAATTGCCGCTTTAACCAAGGAACTAGGCGGAATTTCGCAGGTAGGGCCGGACATTAGAAGACTGACAGAAACTTTGGCCAGCCCAAAACTCCGCGGAAACTTTGGCGAAGAAATGCTGGAAAATATGCTG
>CAIWKW010000074.1 GCA_903913365.1 Candidatus Doudnabacteria bacterium
AAATAATAAAAATGACAAAAATAACTTACCCTTTGCTTTGGTTTTTAATTGATAAATTTTTTGAGGCAGCCATAATATTGGACAAACTTAATTATCGAATAGCAAAATTTTTTGCACGTTTTTTTAAATCTTTGCCATTCCCTTCCATGGTATTCCTATATTTTTGTCATTTTTTTAATTTTTGTCACTTTTGTCATTTCTGTTCTCCGCTTCCTGCTTTAAGTCGTCTTCGGTAACTTGGCGGATAATTCTTGACATCACTACGACCTTATTATATTCAAAGTAGGCAATCAGTCCGAACAGCAGGAATAAAACCAGCAAAATCTGGAATATGGTGGTAAAATCTACAAACATTATTCCCGAAGTCGGAATTATCCCTCTGCCCTGTACGGTAAAGGTATCTGAAGCGGAAATAAGCTGTTTGCCCTGGTGAATTCTTACTGTAATAGTATAATCTCCGGACTGCGCCAAAGGATTGGTGTAAAAAGTTTTTAAAAATTCCACCCCTCCCGGGCTTACCAAAACCGGATCTTCATAAGTTCCCACCGTACCCTGGCTGTTGCTGATGGTGTACTCCAAAATTATATTTTTTGGCGCCTTGCTTTGGCTGATTATTTTAATTGCCACGCCGACTTCCTGGCCTGGTCTGACAATTTTATAAATTTGCGGAATTTTTTCGAGTAAGTACAGTACCGCTCCGCCGCCTTGAGGCTTGGTTGCTTGAGGAACCACACCTAGTTTCCCTATTGCAAATTCCAAAGTCGCGGCCGCGGTTCTCTCCAAATGCCACGGATCCTGAACAATTGCGGTAATAGTGTATACGCCTGCGGGAAGAGCCTCCGGAGACAGCCACTGCCAGGCACCGTTATCGCTTGCCTGGGCAGAGGAAATAAAAGACATGGGGCCTTCTATATCAATAAAAATAAAACCGTTGTCCACGTTTGTCTGCCCCAAAAACCTCGGATGGTCTGTTTTAAACACGTAAATTGTTCTTTGCGGCTGGCCATTTTGCCCAATAACATTTTGCGGCACGGAAATATTGGGGTCGGCTTCAAGAGTAATAGTGGCCGGAGGAAACTGATATTGCAAAGACGGGCCTGTGGAAGTCGCGCTGGGTATAAAATAAGAACCCCCTCCCCCGCTGGTTATTGGAGTGGTAGTTCCGGGAGAAAACTCCGGCACAGTTGCGCTGGCGGTAACGTCGGCCTGCTGGGATACGGAGTCGGCATGGGCAAACGAATTCGCCAGAATAAAAAACAAACCCGAAATCACGACCACGCAAATCATCAAAAACACGGCTAACATGGAAACATGAAATAGCCTTAAATTATGATGCTCTGTCCAGCGCTTGGGTTTTAATCTCATATGTTTATTTTACAACAATTTTTCGGTAACTCCAACCGTATTATTCTCCTTTAAGCCAGCCGGCAAACCGCCCAAAAAATCCGGGCTTTTTTTCTGCCGGCTGCCCGGTATTGTTCAGATACTTTTGAATGCTTGGCATGGCCAGAGTAGCGGCACGATATCCTTCATTTATAAGCTCCGCGGCTTTTTTAATATCCGAAGTGCTGAACTGTTCCAAATGAGGCTCTATCAGAATTTCCGCACTTTGGGCATGAAGATTGGTTTGCTTATGGGTCATTATGTCCAAAGAATTCAGCATCACATCTATAACATTTTCCGGTTTTTTGTATGTTCGCCATTTGGACAAATTTACTCCAATTTTTATTTTGGCGCCCATACCCGCCAACGGCGACAACGGCAAATTCTCCACCAGTCCCCCGTCCACCAGCAAAAAGCCGTTATCTTCCACAGGGACAAACAGCCCCGGCACGCAAACACTTGCCATAACCGCTTTAGAAAGACTGCCTTTGGTAAAAATAACCGGATCGCCGGTTTTAATATCTGTGGCAATAATTGCCAGGGGAATTTTGGCGTCTTGGATATTTACTTTGCCGACAATATCTTCAATAAGTGCGCCAATAGATTCGGTTGTAGCCAGTCCCATTCTGGAGTAAGAAAAATTGGAAAGCTTGTACCAGCTCAGGTTTTTTGCCCTTTCGGCCATTTTTTCTATGGGTACGCCAAAAGCGTAAGCTGAGGCCACTATGGCACCGGCGCTGGTGCCGGAAATGCAAGTAATAGGAATTTGGTGATCTGCCAAAGCCTGCAGCACGCCAATATGGGCAATTCCCAATGCGCTTCCGCCGCCTAAAGCCAAACCTATGCGTAAATTTTTTAATTCTGGCATTTTATGGATAATTTTGTAAAGTTTCTCTTTTTATTATAGCGTTTTTCCGGACAAAACAAAATGGGAGCGAATATTCGCTCCCTTGTCCTGGCTCGGTGGAAATTCCTGGTGCCGCGTCTTTTTAGCTCCACGTTGCCGATGGTACGGCTGATTGATTATTTTTGGAATCATCGGAGCATGAAGCACCGAGGGCGTCATTGGCTGAAATGCACCAATGATAATCAAAAATGCCAACCTGAATCTCCCCATCATACAATCCTCCTGACAGCACAATACTAAAAAGGCTTATTTTTGTCAACAAATTTAAAAAGCCCTTCGTTTTTGAAAGGCTTTTTATAAATATCAGATCGCTATTCTTTTCGCTCAACCACAATGGTGCATTTGGTTAAAAGCGCGGCCATGGCTCCAACAGCCGCCAGTAGAGGGGCCAACACGGCGCCTACCACGGCAAAGGTTACAGGGATTTCCATGAGCACTTTATCTTTTTCGTTTTTTAAAATTATCCTTCTAATATTTCCTTCTTTTATCAACTCTTTAATTTTGGCAAGAACCTGATCGCCGTTAACCCTGAACTCTTCTTTTGTCGATTTCATAATAATCCTTTCTTAATTATTTGTTAGAAGCCTGTTATAAAAAGCTTTACCCACAACAATACCAACTATGCTGCCGAAAAACGCCCCGGCCGCAAAATCGGAAAACCAGTGGATGCTCATGGAAACGCCAACCCCCACATAAACGGCATAAAATAATGCCAAAAATTTTATTGTTTTGCTTTTCGGATACAGCATCACTAAAGTTAAAGCAAAAGCAAAAGCTGTGGTGGTGTGGGATGAAGGCCAGCCCCAAAACACACCTCCTCGCAAAAATCCGAAATTAAAAACCTTGCTTAAGCCACCTGCCGCGGCCAGGCCTGATTGAGCTATATGTTCCGGCGGCCCAAGGCGCCCGGTAAAAGTTTTGTAAAAAGCGGACATTAGCCAGCCCAAGGCCGCGGCCTGAATTAAGGCATATCCGGTATTTAAAGTTTTGCCGCTTTTTTTTATTAAGCCCCAAATTAAAAAAATTGCAGGGGTAACAACCGGCACAAGTAAACCGATAAACACTGCGGGGAACAGATATTTTGATATTGCGGAATTTTGAAAATATTCATAATATTTTCCGTCAAAATCTGAAATCACCAAAACAAAAGTTAAAATCATGGCCAAAAATTGCCACAATAAATTTTTGCCGGAAAAACACTCAGCAACGTTTTTCGTCAGCCTATAAAAGATTCCAGAAATTCCATTTTTATTGTTTTTCATATAACCATCATAACACAAAACAGGAAAATTAATCATCCCTTATTAATGCATTAAAACTTAAGGGCCAAACCTCCAAAATCTGAATTTAGCCCAATCAACGCTTGCCACTTTCGTTGGGCTTAAGTAAACTTAATATACATGCTAAAAAATCTCTTCCCGATTAAAATCGGACGCCAAAAAAATAGCATTTGTGTCCATCGGATAATTGCCTTTCCGGTTATTATACTGCTGGCTTTGGCTGTGGGGATTTTTTCTAACACCGTACTGCCGCAGGAAGAAATTGCCGACAACACCATTATGATGTCGTTTTTGCCAAATACGGAGCATGCACAATCTCCGCTAAAATTTCTAAAAGATTTTACCGGCGTGGATGTTATGAAATTAACCAAAGACGTTATAATAAACCAGCCAAGCGCAGGTGAAATTGACAATATTGTTCAAATGCTGAGTCAAACTCATCCGCAATACATTGCCATTTCCATCCCCCTGGATGCTTCCGCCGATTACCCCGGACCAAAACCCTCACCGCAATCGGCGGAAAATTTTACCAAAACCTGGGCCAACGCCATCCACAACCATGGTTTAAAAATACTCTGGCGGGGCACCTGGTCGGGCATAGAAGGCCTGTATAATTTTCCAAAAAAAGTCGGGCCAAACCGCTTTCCGGCAGGCACGGCTTTGTCAGCCACCACGGACGAAAATACTACCTGGCTGGGCAAAACTTACGGCTACATTATAAACCACCCCGACTATTTCCAAACCGGCGACATTTGGGCGCCAATGCCCGAACGAACGGAAGGGATTTTTCAGGATCAAACTTCTTTTCTTCCCTATAAGGGAGGGATTCAAAATAACTACGCTTTATTTTTTAATAATTTAAAAAAGGTTTCCGATCTGGCTTTTTCCAAAATAAACAAAAATGTTAATACAGGATTGACGGCTAATAATTTTAGCGAAGTGGCCAGCGGCTGGATTCCTTTTTCCGTTTTTAACACCGCGGGACTTACGGCTGTGGATTATTACGGAAGCACCCACACTCCGGAAGAAATGGAAAAAGCAATTCGGTCAATTTACACCAAAACACACAATCAAATTTTTTTGGAGGAATGGTCCGACTATTGGAATGAAAACTTCACTCTTTCCCAACGGCAAAATTATTTGGCTTCCATGTACGCGGTTTTCCAAAAACTGGCCAATGAAAAAATACTTATGGGTTTTAATTACTGGGGAGGATGGCCCGGTGGCACCGGAGTAGGAATATTGGACAAAACTTCTTCGGGCTACAAGCTCAACGCTCAAGGGCTTGAGCTGGCTAAATTTTTTGAATACAACCGGAACTGATTTTATCCGCTTTCCGGTATTGCCGGGTTCCGTTTAAAAATCAAAATTTCCGGCGAAGTATATGCTTTTACAAAATATTTATAAAGCCTGCCCTGCATTGCCGTGTCCTGGTAAAGATGCTTCCAAATTTCATCGTCTTTTTGCATTATAATCCAGGTGGCGTATTTTTCCGGCTGCTTAAGAGACTCTTCGTAGTACGGTTTATTGCCAATATAAATTACATTTCTCATTGGGATGGGACTTTTTACAATACTGATTGTACGGGCAAAATCGTCCTGAAGCACCAAACCGCCGTCATAGTTTTTATCTATCCATTGCTGCGCGTCGGTGACTTTATGAATTTCCGAAGACAGACCAACAAGCCCGTCCTGTAAGGTAATTACCGATGAATAGCCAACAGTATATAATCCTATCTGTAAAATAATTAAACCGACAATTAAAACTCTGCCAACGGCTTTGGCCTGAGAAAACAGATAGCCGCAGCACACTGCCACGCAAGGAATCATCATAACCCCGTAGCGTACGTTAAACAGTGTCCAATCAAAAGTATAAGGCGTCAGAGACGGAAGAAAAATTACCGATTGCCCCAAATACAAGCTGATGACATTAAACAAAAATGGCGCCAGCAAAATGGACATTATCAGCCAACTTTGCAAATTCTTTTTTTTTGCCAAAAATAAAATTAAGCCCGCCAAAAACAGCAAAAACACCAGCACTCCCGCGTTACTAAGGACGGTAAGAAAATAATACAAAAACGACAACCATAAATGATGGCTGGCCGGCAGTTCCCCGCGCAAAGCCCAGGCTATTTGCTGAGCTTTGGCCGAAAATTCGCTGTTGGTAAAATACAGCGGGTCGCCCAAAATCAGCCAGCCCCACATAAGCCATAAAGCTATGCTGAAAAAGGCCAGAGTGGCAAAAAGCACTATTTTTCCTTCCATAACCTGATATCTTTTGCCGTTCCATTTTTCTCTGATTTGCTTAAGGCTTCGAGGAAACTCGCTCCAGGGCAAATTTACCAGAGCCAGGACCAAAGCTTCTATGGCAACCAAAAACCAGCCGTCATAACGAGAAATGGCAGCGCAAAAACCAAACCCGGCTGCCAGAATTAACAACCCGATATTTTTCGGCTCTTCCAAATGCCGAATAAAAAAATAGCTGGAAAGAATAAAAAAGACAATCAATGTCAATTCGCTCATCGGTGTGGTTTGAAGATATAAAATATTCGGATTCAGCATAAAAACCAGGGCGCCAATAAAAGCGGCTGTTTTATTTTTTGTCAGCAAATATGTTAGCTTATACAAATAAACAGAGGAAACCACAAAACATAAGCCCGACACAATACTGCCGGCAAGTCCCGTACGCCACAGCGGATTAAAATAAACAAATGGGATAAGAAGCAAATGAGGCAAAGGCAGCCAAACTCCGCCCAACTGGGCAAAACCCGGGGTTAAACTGTCCACCACTCTTTTGGCAATATTCAAATGGGACTCCGCATCCCCGTAAGAAATAATATAGCCTTTTCTGAAAGAATACAGCGTGGCTACAAAAGCCAAAACAGCAGAAAGCAAAAGCACCCATTGCTGAAAAGTGAGTTTTTTGGCCAGGCTTTTTATCTGCAAAATCCGGCCGCTTCTTAGTGTAATACTGAAATTATCCCCTTCTAACATAAAATTTGATTACAATTAATTTTCATATAGTCTGCCTTATTGGCGTTCGGTTGTTATAAATATTTGAGTGTTTAACTGTTCGGGCTCGTTTTTTTCTCTTAACAAAACAAACAAAACCACAAATATTATCAGCAAAATTAAAGCCAGCAAAATAAAATAATACTCAGTGAGTGAAAAGTATCTGGAAAAAACCGAATTATACAACAGACTGCCGCTCTGGCCGGATTTCAGATACTTGATGTTAAACCAAAATTTATTGCTGGTATCCACATAAACCGCTTCGTTTTTTGGAAATACAATGTTTCTGGTCACGGCTCCGAGCAGAGACGCTGCCGAAGAACAAGCAAACAGAATAAAAACCGCTGTCTTTTTAAGCCAATAAAGCTTGGCGGAGTTTTGCAGCCAGAGTCCGATAAAAATCGGCAATACGGCTATTGAAGGAAGCAGGTATCTGGGGCCGTAAGAAAGTCCTCCCCAAGGGTCGGCAAAACTGCTGTATAAAAACAAATTCAGCAAAAAAATACCTGCCAAAATTCCAATTTCCATAGTAATTTTTTTTCTAACGCTAAACATCCCGAGTAAAGCCAACAAAAGCACTGGCATGTATAAAAATAAGCCCTTGTCCACGGATACGGTTAAAATATAAAAGCCAAACGGCACGTTTTTTTCCAGAAAAATAGAAGCGACTTGTCCCTTCTGAGCGGCAATGGCTTCCGTATCCGCATTGCTCAAATGGGCGTAATCATAATCGGTTTGATTATATCTCGGCAAAGCATTGGTATAAATTTTCCAATTGCCAAAAATGCGATAATTATAATAAAGCTGGGCTCCTGCCAAAATTATCATTGCCAAAGAACACACCAAAAATGCCATTCTTAAACTAACTTTGAAACCCAATTCGGTTTTGCTTATCCGTAATGCGGAAATAAAAAAGTAAACCATAACCGGCAAAAGCAAAATTACGTTTGGATAATCAAACACCGGTCCAAGGCCATAGCAAATCCAAACTGCCAGGGCCCAAAGCCAAACAAAAATTCCTTTGGCGGACTTAAACCGCCATACTGAATAAAAAGCAAACAGCATTAAAAAAATTGTCGGGATATGCTGATACAAAGTAATGGAATAATTCCAAAAAATTGTTCCAAAACCGGTAATTAAAACAGTCAGCAAAGCCAAAGGCAACGAAAATTTAAATATTTGCCGGCAAATTATATATAGTATTATCAACGTTAAAATTGCGGCCAAAGAAACAGAAAAATAAGCAAACGCCAAAGGCAAATTAAACCGCTCGCCCAAAAGATATAGAGGATAACCCAAAGAAGCCACTCCGGGGGGGAAAAAACTGTAAAATTTTCCCTTAAAAAACCCTACGTCCGGAGACCCAAAATCCGCCAGATCTTTGGTTAAATTAACATTATGATAACCGACCATGGCCAAAATTATGGCATAAGAAGACCTTTCATGGGAGCTTTCAAACGGGCCCGTGCTGCCGAATACCGACGGGTCGGTCGGAAGCCCGGTCTGAGAATCCACTCTCCCCGGGACCGCCTTTAAGGTGCCGGCATAAAAGACCAAGCCGATTACTATTATGAAAGCGATTGCCAGTGTATTTTTCATTCTAATTTTTTTCTGAATATTCTTGATTATGCCGAATGGCCTTATTAAACAATGCTTCCATTTGTTCGGAAGCGCTGAGCCATGTCCTGTTTTTGATAAATCCCCGGTTCGTTTGCCTTATACCAACAATTTCCTCGGCATTCTGATTTTCCAGGACAAATTTAATTTTATCGGCAATTTGTTTAAAATTTTCCCTTGGCAGGACATACCCGTTTATTCCGTCTTTTATTTGCTCTTCCAGGCCCGTGCCTTTTGATACAAAGCAAACAGCCCCTTGGCTCATGGCTTCCTGAACCACCATACCAAACCCTTCGGAATGAGCCATATGAATGTAAAGAAGGGCATGCCGCATTAAATAATATTTATCAACCCCCTGAACAACACCGGCAAAAATTACCCGGTTTTCCAGCTTAAAAGTTTTTACCATGGCCACCAATTCCTTCTTATATTTTTTGTCTTCGTCAGGCCCGAGTATCACCAAATTAACATTGACTGGAGCCAAATTTAGCGACTGTATGGCTGCTTCAAAATTTTTGTGCCTGTCCAAACGGCCAATTTGCAGCATGTAATTGCCGTACTCCGAAACCTTGGCTCTAATTTCGGTGGACGCTTGGCTTTCTACATCTCCAAAAGCTTCATCATCCAAACCATTGGGAATGACTTCAATTTTTTCCGCTTGTACACCCGCATCCACCATGCCCTGCTTTTCCGTTTGAGAAATTGCATGAATCCTGTCCACGGTCCGGTTCAGAAAAAAAACTCCGAGCCTCCTGTCCACAAATCGCTTTACCCTCCGGCTAAAGCTGTGATAAGCCTCAATATTAGTGGTAAACAAACCGTGAGAGGTGGTTACCACGGCAAAGTTCCTTTTACCGATTAACCGCAAAAAATAACTGTAAGCATAAACAAAATAATGGGGCAAAATAATCAACTCGTTCATGCAGATTATATCACTGCCCTTATAATCTATTTTCATGGCGAAAGGATTAAGCCGGTAATTTTTAAAACGGTATCTGAATATCTCTATCCCCTTTACCGTTTCAAAGTCCTTTAGCACATTTATTTGGTCCGTTGTGTTTTTGGTTGTTCTAACTTTTACCTGCCAGCCGCGCTCTGCCAAAATTTCATAAATACGCAGACAATGAATTGCCAGCCCGCCCATGACGGGATAAAAATGGTCAACCAAAACTTCAATTTT
Organism: Candidatus Doudnabacteria bacterium; assembly: GCA_903913365.1. Classification (GTDB taxonomy): domain Bacteria; phylum Patescibacteriota; class Doudnabacteria; order UBA920; family UBA920; genus PALSA-1336. The sequence continues at coordinate 9,379 of CAIWKW010000074.1, forward strand.
TTTCTTGTTATCCATATGTTCTCCTCAAATCCAGATTTAAATCTCCATTAAAAAACTTTTATACTTTTCCGCAATATTGTCCCAATTAAAATTTTGAGCATAAAGCCCGGCCTGCTCCTGCATAACTTTAAGCTTCGTTCGGTCTTGCAGCAAATCTACCATGGCTTTGCCGAATTGTTCTGACTCAAAAGGCGGCACTCTAACCGCGCAGGCATCCGGCACCCATTTTAAATCCTCAATATCAAAAATCAGAGCCGGACACTTAAATGCAAAAGCTTCCAATAAAGTTAGGGGCAGAGTTTCAAAACGGGATGGCATAACTATAAAATTAGATTTTCTATACAAATCCATTTTTTGCAGCCCTTCAACTTTGCCCAAATAAACTACCGAGCCTTCCAGTTTCAAACCTTTAATTTTTTCTTTTAACTTATCAACTTCTTCTTTTTGACCTGATCCGGCAATAAACAATTTCTGTGTTATATCATGTTCAATGTGCTTAAAAGCTTTTAAAAGTAAATCCAGTCCCTTTTGCTCAAAATCTATTCTGCCGATATATAAAAGATGAAGAGCATCCTTTTCAAACCTTTCGTTTAGCATAGCCTTGTCAATGCCGTTGGGAATAACCGCTACGCGAGCCCGGTTGTTTATTGCGAGAACCTTAGCCTCGGACTGATTTGTCAAAACAATAAAATACTTATAGCTTTTTAGCCCCGCGCTTTCAATTATGTCAAAAGGGAGCCCGAATTTTTTGGCCATATCCGCTCCAGCCAGCAAATGAGCCAGCCCTACCACAGGTTTGTCCGTAAAATATGGCAGAAAGGCGGAAGAAAAAGGCGG
>CAIWKW010000075.1 GCA_903913365.1 Candidatus Doudnabacteria bacterium
AGCAGCCTGCGGTACGGCCACTTTGGCTTACGGCAAAGGCGGAGCGCTGGAAACCGTTGTGCCAGGAGTAACCGGAGAGTTTTTTGGCATTAAAGATGTAGTTCGCCCATTTATGGGCAACCGAGAAGCCAATATGCCCTTAACAGATGCCGATAAATCGGCAGACTACACAAACCAGATAAAACAACTTATTTTATCCTGGGACTGCAAAAAATATAAAGCAGAGGACTTGCGAGCCCAAGCGGAAAAATTCAGCAAGGAAAAATTTAAGCAGCAAATCTCAGATTTCATAAAAGAAAAAAATTTATGAAAAAGCTTATTGCCATCGGCGGCGGTGAAATTGGCAGGCCTGGAACCAAGGTGGAAACTTTGGCTATTGATAAAGAAATTATTAAATTGACAGGTAAAAAGCATCCGAAGCTTTTATTCATCCCAACAGCCACCAAAGATTGGCCGGGGTATGTGGAAGCTGTTCAAAAATATTTTGGGAAAAAATTAGGATGTAAAATCAGTACCCTTTTGGTAGTCTCGGAAAAGCCGGGATTTAAATTAATTAGGGAAAAAATTCTGGGTGCCGATGTTATTTATGTGGGCGGGGGAAATACTTTACAAATGCTTAAATGGTGGAGGCGGTTGGGAATTGATAAAGTACTTTGGGAGGCGCATAAAAAAGGGATTGTAATATCAGGTTTAAGCGCAGGTGCGATTTGTTGGTTTAAATTTGGAACAAGCGATTCGCGGATGATTTCAAACCCAAATTTTAAAGGTTACATCCGGGTAAAAGGCCTGGGCTGGTATAATTTAACTTTTAGTCCGCATCATATAAGGGAAAAACAAAGAAAAGCGGAATTAATCAAACAAATAATAAAACATGGCGGAGTGGGTTTGGCTCTTGATGATTTCGCGGCAATTGAATTTATTGATAATAAGTTTAAAATTATAACCTCAAAACAGTTCGCAAAAGCCCATAAGGTTTATATTAAAGATAAAAAACTATTTTACGCAGAAATTGAAAAAAATAAATTTTTGGATTTGGAGTATTTAATAAAAGAATGAAAATCACCATTGATTTAAGAAGCCTGTCCAGCGGGACAATTTCGGGAGTGGAAAATTATTGTTTGAATTTAACCGAAAATTTGCTTAGGCTCGACAAGCTAAATGAATATGTTTTGTTTTATAACTCTTTTGGCAATGCCATGCTGCCCGATTTTCATTATGTAAATTCCAGGATTAAGCAAACCAGAATCCCGAGCAAAATTTTAAATCCGGCTTTAAAGTTTGGGTTTAAAAAACTTGAGGATTACGCCGGAAAGTCCGATTGGATGATTATGCCAAATTTAAATCAGTTTAACCTAAGTCCCGACACCAGGCTCGCTTTAACCATTCACGATCTTTCACCGGTTGTTTTTCCCGAATTTTATGACATTAAAAGAAGGATTTGGCATAAATTACTGGATTATAAAAATTCGCTTTTAAGGGCAGACGTTATATTTGCGGTTTCCGAACATACAAGAAATGATATCGTCAGAATTTTTAATATTGCCCCGGG
>CAIWKW010000076.1 GCA_903913365.1 Candidatus Doudnabacteria bacterium
CAGAAAGCAGAAATGGGCAAACAAAGCACTATGGAAGTTTAGCGGATATTACTATAAAATAAGATATGCGGCGAGCCGTTTAGTAAAAAGACTTTTAAAAATTAAAGATAAGGTCTACTAGGATGCTCAAAAAAGAAAAAACTATTTTAGTCACCGGAGGGGCAGGGTATATAGGCTCTCATTTTGTTAATCAACTTCTTAGACAAGATGTAAAAATAGTTATTGTTGATAATTTTAGCCAAACCAGAAAAAATATAATAAAAAACGGCAAAGTGGAATATTTTGAATGTGATTTGAGGGATAAAAGTAAGTTATCGGATATTTTTAAAAAATATATGTTCGATTTAGTTGTCCATTTTGCCGCATTGGCAAGTGTTCCCGAGTCAATTATTAAACCGCATGAGTATTATGAAAATAATTTACTCGGAGGTTTGAATTTATTGGAATGCATGAGAAGCACAGGGGTAAGCAAGATTATTTTTTCTTCATCAGCTTCAGTTTATGGCGAACCACAGATGGAAGAAATTAAAGAAAACCATCCAAAGAATCCCACCAATCCTTATGGCTATTCCAAATTGGTATTTGAACAAATTTTAAAAGATTACTCCAGGGCTTACGGGTTTAATTCCATTTCCTTGCGCTACTTTTGCGCGGCTGGGTGCGACGAATCTTTGTCAGTGGGGGAATACCACAATCCTGAAACCCATGTCATACCTTGCATTTTAAAGACATTACTTGGGGCAAGAGAAAAATTTTTTGTGTTTGGCAACGATTTTCCCACTCCTGACGGCACGGGAGTTCGCGATTATATTCATGTAAACGATTTAGCCGGTGCTCATTTAAAGGCAATGGAAAAATTATTTGAAAATGGAGAAATTTGCGAGCAGTATAACCTCGGCATTAATAAAGGGTTCTCGGTCATGGAATTAATAAAAGCTGCGGAAGAAATCAGTGAAAAAAAACTTAATTTTGAAGTTAAGCCCCGCCGGCACGGTGATCCGTCCAGATTAATAGCAAATTCTTCAAAGGCTCAGGCAGAACTTGGATGGAAACCACAGTATTTGGAAATAAAGGACATTATTCTCTCCGCATATAATTTTTTTAAAACCACACAAATATGAAAGCTTTGCTTTTGGCTGCGGGTCTCGGAACCCGACTTAGGCCATTAACTGAAAAAGTGCCAAAATGTTTGGTGGATATTGGCGGCAAGCCATTGCTTCAATATCACCTAGATTTGTTTGAGAAGCATGGTATAACTGAAATTTTGATAAATAAGCATTACTTGGCGAAAGAAGTCGAAGATTTTTTGAAAACTTATAAGTTGAAGAATAAGAATTTAAAAATTCATTCGGTTTTTGAGCCTGAGTTATTGGGAAGCGCCGGGACTTTGAGAGAAAATGGAAATTTTTTTCAGAAAGCGGAGAATTTTCTCGTATCCTACGCTGACAACCTAACCAACATAAATTATTCCGCATTGCTAGATCTTCATAAGCAAAAAGGCGGCTTGGCCACCATAGCTGTTTATAAAGAAGGTCAGCCACAAACTAAAGGAGTTGTTGAATTTGACGGCGACAATAAAATTAATAAGTTTATCGAAAAACCAAAAGACTATATTGGCTCGGCCCACGCTAATGCCGGAGTATATATATTTAATGCCAATATTTTTAGCTATCTTAATGAACAAAAAGAAAATCCTTTGGATTTCGGACACCATTTATTTCCCCTATTGTTAAAGACAGGCCAAAACCTTTTTGCGTATAAGATGAACGAATTTTTGCTTGACATTGGAAACATGGAAAGTTATGCAAAAGCCCAGGAATTAATTAAATTGCTCAATTTTTAATTTATGATAATTGTTAAAACCCCACTTAGAATTAGTTTTGCCGGAGGTGGCAGCGATATTCCCCAATTTTATCTTGAACATGGCGGAGCCACTTTATCAACTGCGATAAATAAATACGTTTATGTTACCGTAGCCAAAAATTTTCACGATGACCAAATTCGTTTGAGCTACTCTAAAACGGAAAACGTTGGGCATCATGACGAATTAGAACATACAAGAGTAAAGGAAAGTCTGCGATTGCTGGGTATTCCAAGCGGTTTGGAAATTGTGACAATGGCCGATATCCCTTCCAAGGGAACGGGACTTGGTTCAAGCAGCAGTTTTACAGTCGGTTTACTTAAAGCATTATACGCATATAAGGGTCAAGATATTAGAGAAAGCAATCTTGCCGAAGCAGCCTGTAACATCGAAATCAATTTACTTAAGGAACCAATTGGAAAACAAGACCAATATATTGCCAGCTTCGGCGGCTTAAAATTTACCGAGTATTTGCCCGGAGGGGAGGTTGTGGTTCGTTCTATACAGTGTACTCCTGAAGTTATAAAGGAGCTGGAAGATTCTTTGCTCTTGTTTTATACGGGCATACAAAGACCCGCCGGACAAATTTTAAAAGAAGAAGTTTCCGGTTTTAATGATTTAAAAAATATTACCAATTTGAAAGAAATGGTTGAGCTCGCCCGACAGTTAAAAAAAGATTTAGAAAATGGCAAGTTGGAGGATTTCGGGAAAGTTTTGGATAAAGGGTGGATGTTAAAAAAGAGTTTGGCTAAAGGTATAACTGACCCGGAAATTGATAATATATATGAC
>CAIWKW010000077.1 GCA_903913365.1 Candidatus Doudnabacteria bacterium
AAAAACCGGCTTTATGCCGGTTTTTTAATTTGATGCAAATCTTAAATTAATTAAATTGTGTCTTTAACAATTTGCTCAAACGGTTTGGCTGAAAGCCAGGCAAATTCATATAAAGTTTTTAAAGATTTATAAACCCCGTCGCTTCTGACCAGCACGGCATATAAAAAAGGGTCAAAAGCAAAAAAGGCCACTCGTCCGTCAAACAAACAATTGTCTGTAAAAAACTCGCCAATCCCCTGAGCAAAACGGTGCTCAAAAAACTCACTATGCTTCATTGTTTTGGCATAAGCAAAATCACTCGGGCTCATGGACAAAAGTTCGCGCACCCGCATCTTCCCTTGCATAGCCTTTTCATTTAATTTCTTTGGAAATTCCGGGAACGATGAAAGAATATCGCGGATGGTAGAAAAAAATACCACATCTTTGGACTCATATATTTTTTCGTACAAGCCGTCAACAGCTTCACGCCCTTCAAAAAACTGGACTTGAGGCTTTTCTTTTTTGGATGCGTCCAAATATAAAGCCTCCAAATTCGGCAAGAATCTTTTATACAATTCTTTTTTCTGCTCAATTTCTCCAAGAAGTTTTCCGGGGTCGCTGGCTACAAATAATTTTCGCTCACCTTGCGGCACCACGGAAACAAGACCCCTGGCCTGCAGGCTCTCCAAAACCACATAAGCAATAGAGCGTTTAACTCCGGCCTTTGGCGCAATACGGTAAGCAGTTGCCGGGCCCAATGCCAACATAGCCAAATAAACCTTGGCTTCTTTTTCATTTAACCCTATTTTTATCAAAACCTCAGAAAGCTCCATATTTGTTCATATTTATATGAATGAATAATAGCATTATTATTAAATTTAGTCAATATTTTTGACTATTATTTTTTTAAATCAAATAACCTTTTAAATATAAGCTAATATTATTAATATTTAATCCAAAACATTGACTATAACTATTATTTATGATATGATTGTTGGTTAAAACAAAAACACCCGGCGGGGCATAAATACGCAAAAGATTTTAGGAGGAAGTATGGCACAATTTATGATAGTTAGTTCCTATCCTATGAGCAATACGCAGTTGGGTGGTATTATTTCCCACTGCTATGGTCCATTCTCAGAGCAAGAAGCCGATAGTTTTATCGAGGACTACAAAGGTCGGTTTAACAAAGTAGCCAACTATCGAGTTCACGGAATCAGCAAGAAGAGCCTGGAAAAAATAAAGCTAGGTGAAGAAAAGAGTGGTTTACAACTTGCTGAAGCCGTGATCAAACAAGCGGAAGATTATGTAACTAAAAATTCACGCTAGCTCGCATGGCCTGACCAGCCTTAATAAGGGTCAACTCTTGCGAATAGTTTTCAAACTCGCTCTGGTGTGGCTACCATCAATAAGCCCTTGTGGGGAACATAGCACTTGTTCCCCTCCCTTTTTGAGGACTTGATAAAATCGAGGGCTCAAATTCGGAAGGAAAGGAGGAATCACCATGCTTTTACTAACCAGAAGCCACGTAAAAACCATTCTGGAAAAGGCGGGAGAATTACGAATGAACATGACCAAAAGACGATGGAAAGCCCTAAAGGATTTTGCGGCTTCGCATGAGGAATGGGCTATAGACTTTCAGCCGGAAAGCCTTGGCTCTCGGGCCTGGGAAGATTTCGGGAAGCACCTGGAACGAACCTACAATCGTCTCTCAAAAAACAATAAGTAAAGCCCTGCTTCATCAAAAAGATGAATAATACCTATAGGGAGAAGCCTAACTTCTCCCTCTTTTTTTATTTATATTCGTCTAGTACACAGCGTTGACAGCAGGCTATATTCCTGATAAATTATTAAATCGAACCTAATGGAGGAGTATGAAGGTTCTTTTTATTTTGGCATTATCCATTGCGGCTCTGGCTGAAGATTTGCCGGATGTCCGCAAAACCGAAAACAAACTCCCTTATGTCGGAGTTGAGGCAGGCAAAGGATATCAGGAAACCTTTGTGTCTCAACCGCTTACCGAACGCCTAGAACTGGTTGGTTTGCTCTATCGAACGAAAAATGAGCAGGAGCACTATGAGTCGGTCGGATTCATTGGACCGTCAGTTAAGCTGTTTGAGCTAAAGGGACTGCAGGCCTCGCTCGGAGGAGGGCTTTATGCGAGACAAAATCAACCTGCCGGTGGCGCGGTATTCGGCGAAGCGGCGTATGAATCAAAATGCTTTGCCGGGGACGCTGTTTTTATCCAGAGCGTAAGGCAGGCGGAGAAACCCGGACACCACGATCAGTACCTTGCCTTATACTTTGGCCCAAAGTTTAAATGCTGGACCGGGTCTTACTGCTCAGTTGCCTTTAGCCAAGACACTGTAGGCCACAACTGCGAGAAAGAGACACTAAGAGGACTTAGACTCTCAGCTCCTCTCGGGATAAAACACACCAGCTGGTATGTAAAACTCTTTACCAAAAGCACCCTGCTGCTAGGTCTGGAATTTCAGCCGAACTAAGAGCCCATTACCCAAAACCCCCGCACTGCGAAAGCGAAAGTGCGGGGGTTGTCATTTCTAAACAAAAATGCTAATATATTCAAGTCGTTCATATAACTTATTATTGATAATTTATAATCAATAACCAAATCCTCTGTT
>CAIWKW010000078.1 GCA_903913365.1 Candidatus Doudnabacteria bacterium
GCCTGCGGGGCGGTTTTTGAAGTTGGTTCTACAATGCCGTCTATCGCCATGGAAATTTGCAGCCAATGCCATCCGTTTTATACCGGTAAGCAAAAGTTACTTGATGCGGCCGGAAACGTGGACAAATTCAAAAAGCGCATTATTACCGCGGGCAAAATTAAAGCCACTGTGGTTGTAAAAAAGGCCCGCAAAGCCCGCACCCCGAAAAAGTAACTAAATACAACTTAACCAAAGCCATCCTAAAGTTTTAGACTTGGGATGGTTTTGTGTTAGAATTAACATGAGTTTACGAAATACGAACAGGTACGAACTTACGAAAGGTTTGTCCTCCGAGTTCGTAAGTTCGTAAAATTTCGTACTTCGTAAATTTATTTATGGAAATTGGATTTCAGAAAATTTTAGACGAATACAGACAGCTGACCGAGCAAATGTCCTCGGGCGGGGCTTTTGATATTGCCAAATTGGGCAAAAGGCAGGCGGAGCTCTCCCCTGTCGCCGAGATGATTTCGGATTACGGAAATAAGATTAAAGAGCTTGATGAAAACAAGAAACTGCTGGAAGACGGCGATCCGGAAATGAAGTCTATGGCACTAGATGAAGCGAGAAGACTTGAAACCGAAATTTTAAATCTTAAATCTAAGATAGAGGAAGCGCTTCTTCCCAAAGACCCGAACGACGACAAAAACGCCATTGTGGAAATTCGCGCCGGAGCCGGCGGGGACGAAGCCACTTTGTTTGTGGCGGAAATGTTCCGAGCTTACGGAAAATTTGCGGAAGAAAATAAATTAAAGCCTTACATAATTTCCTCTTCGCGCTCCGAGGCGGGAGGTTTTAAGGAAGTTATTTTTGAAATTCATGGTAAAGGCAAGCTGGCCGGACCTTACGGAACCTTTAAATACGAGAGCGGAGTCCATCGGGTCCAGCGCGTGCCGGAAACCGAAAAAAGCGGACGAGTCCATACCTCCACCATTACCGTGGCGGTTTTGCCGGAATTGGAAGAAAAAGATTATGCCATTGACCCCAAAGACTTAAAAATAGAAGCCACCACTTCCAGCGGACACGGCGGACAAAGCGTAAACACTACATATAGTGCTATCCGCATACTTCATATACCTACCGGTATTACCGCTCAGTGTCAGGATGAACGCAGCCAGGCGCAAAATCGCGAAAAAGCTTTGGCCGTTATTCGTTCCCGCGTGGCCGCGCATTACGCGGAAATAGAAAACAAAAAAATCCGCAGTATGACCAAAAGCCAAATTGGCACCGGTGACAGAAGCGAAAAAATCCGCACTTACAATTTTCCCCAGGACCGAGTTACGGACCACCGCATTAACGAAAACTTTAACCAGATAAATTTGATAATGGAAGGCAAGTTCGAAGATATAGTTTCCGCTTTGCAGAAGGCGGATATTGAGGCAAAGAAAGAAGCTTTAAAAAAGTAAGACCGCGCCAAACCTTTAGGGTCCAGCGCGGCAAGCTGTTTTGAGGCTTATATCTTTATCGGCGGCCTCCGTGGTAGAAAGGTACGCGACCGCTGAGGATATCCTTTTCCTCCTCTCTGCGGGCAAAGTACTCTTCGTGGCTAGTCTCATGCCTCCATGGTTCGGGCGAGGCAGTTTCTGTTGCGGTTTCCGATGTTTGCACTTCATCGGTGGGACTGACATCTTTGGGAAGATTATTCTCGTTGCCTTCCACTTTGCCTCCTGTAATAAAACTTTCTGAATTCTACGCGACCTCGATGCTTACGAAGAATTGGCTGCTAACATGGTCCGCAATGAGTCCCCGGTAAGCGGCCTTGCTCGATTTCGTTGAGCCGTTCCATTTCACGAATTCCCCTACTAAAGCCTAACTTAGTAGGCGGTAACCCGCTTGCGCGTTGTGAAGGGCTGGCGTTTTTACTTTTCGGCCGTTTTTGCGCCCGCATTGTAGCGGCTTTCCTCTTTTTCATTTGAGCCTCCGAGTACAATAATAATCTAATTTGGAAATGATGTCTATTAAAGGTATTTTAAAAAAGTGAGACCCAAGCCGCGCAGTTGTGCGCTATTTGGGTCTCTGTAGGTATTGTGGCCGATGAGGCTATTTGCGTGGCAGGCTGACCACGGTCAGTTTGTCTGTATGAAATTGCTCCATTGCTTCCCTAATCGTGATGGTCTTGCCCGTTGGCCGATGGTTTCCATACAATAGTTCAAACAACCCTTCGTGGTCGTTTATCCGGTAGATTGCAAGCTGGGTTTCGCCACTCTTTATCTGTAAACGAACTTTTGTTCCCGGGTCCATTTTTATGTGGCAGAGGACAATCGGTCCTCCTATGGTTCGATAATCCGGACCAACCCAGAATCTTCCAAACCAGCTTGAGCTAAATTTCAGTTTTGACCCAACCTCAGCTGGATATGTGGATGGTTCCGGTGCTTCATGTGTACAGCTCCAACTTAAGTCTTCCCTCATCCGATCCTCCTAGTCGAAATATCCTTATGATTATAGAAGAAGTTTTTAAAAAACACAATAAGGTAGAAATTGACTTGCTTCTCTCTCATGTTTTGAAAAAGAGCAAGGAGTTTTTATATATGCATCCGCAGAAGCGCTTATCAGCTTATCAGCTTACACGCTTATCAGCTCTAGCCAGGCGCAGGCAAAACGGCGAACCCATGGCTTATCTCTTGGGCTACAAAGATTTTTATGGCCTGAGGTTTAAGGTAAACAAGTATGTACTAATTCCCCGGCCGGAGACGGAAATGGTGGTTGACCAAGTTAAAAGTTTAAAGTTGAAAGTTGAAAGTAGGGAGCCGATAAAAATCCTTGATATCGGGACCGGGAGCGGGTGTATAGCTATATCGCTGGCGCGACAATTCAAGATTCAAGATTCAAGATTCAAGATTTATGCTTCCGATATTTCGGCTAAGGCTTTAAAGGTGGCCAAAGAAAACGCCAAAATTCTATTATCCCCGCCTCGCAAAGACCACATTCATACGTCGACGTATGAATGTGGTGTTACTTTCATAAAAAGCGATCTTTTGGAGAATATTAAATTTGTTCCGGATGTGATAATTGCCAACTTGCCCTACGGCTGGAAGCAGTGGAAGAACAATGCAACGGCCGCTACGGTGGGCCTAAAGTTTGAGCCTAAGGAAGCTTTGTTTACCAAAGAAAACGGTTTGTACGAAATTAAGCGTCTACTGAAACAAATTGCGCAAATGCCAAAAAAGCCAAGTTTGGTTTATTTGGAATTTGATCCACGGCAGAAAACTGAACTGAATAAACAAATAAAAAAATACCTGCCAAAGGCAAGCATTATATTTCACCGCGATCTAAATAAATTTTGGCGCAATGTCGAAATTTTTACTTGAATAAAATATCTGGCCATAGATTTTATTCAACAAGGATTAGTTGGCGCAAGTGAGTAAAAAATACAAGGTGTCCCCTTATATTTTAAGTTAGTTCTTTATTGACGGCAAAGTGGAAGTCGGCGTTGTTGAGGCGGAAGTTTTAATTGCCGCAGGTTTGTCCAAAATAATATCCTCAAATTGCTGCAAAGTTTCATTGCCCCGCACTCTTACGCGGGGCATTTGCATTAAGTTGTCCAAATTAATTATATCCCCTTCATGCACGGTTAACCCCATGACAAAACCGACTTTTTTTGCCTGGCTTATGTAGTCGGCTGTGTAGTGGCCGTAGGGGTAAATTAAAATATTCGTGGTTATTCCCAAATTGTCTTTGAGCGCGCTTATGGATTGAGTCAGGTTTTGGAATATATAGCTTGAACTAAATTTGGGGCTGGAACCGTCAAAATGATTTTGGGTATGGGAAACAATTTCCTGCCCCTGTAGCTCAGCCTGGGCAACGGTTTGCCAGGAAGCGTAAATGTTGTTTCCTTGAACCTGTCCGGGATAATTGGTAATTATGGCAAAGCTTCCGCTATAGCCGTATTTTTTTAAAATTGGAATGGTATTGGTAAAGGCATCTTCGTACCCGTCGTCAAAAGTAAAGACCACGGGTTTTTTTGGCATGATAAATTTTCCCTTTGAAAAAAGATAAATGTCATTTAAACTTATGCCGGTGTAGTTATTATTTTTTAGCCATTGTGTTTGGGCTTCAAAATTTTCGGTGCTTACCGTGAGCCCCTTAAACGTTGCGTCAGCGGTTTTTGGGCAATCGCCTACATGGTGATACATTAAAATCGGAATTTTTATGCTGCGGCCTTTTGGCGGAACCGGCAAAGGCGCCGAATCTTCCGGCTTAATAACGGCCTCGTATTTTAAATCCTTTGACGTCAAAACAGGCACACTTAAAGGCGCCGGCCTGTGTTTGTAATTATAGTAGCCGTTTGCAATAGTTATAATAACAGCTAAAGCAATTAAACAGCCTGTGGCAATTTGGTGTTTGTTTATCTTCATAATTCCGAACAAAAACGCCCCATAAATCTTTTTAGATTAGAAGGGGCGTTTTTTAAATACATCAATTGTTCTGTTTATTTAGCTTCCTTCTTTTCTTCTTTTTTGGCAGCTCCGGCATCCGGTTTCTTGCCTGCGGCATCGGTTGCCACTGGCTTGTCTTCGGCAGCGCCTTCAACTTTGCTTACGTCTTCAACAACCGGGGCGGTAAGGTCGGCTTCCACATCTCTCGGAGGCTGGACTTTAACAACCAGTTCGTCTTTTGCCGTAACCAATTTAACATTGGCAGGCAAAACAATGTCTCGTACGTGAATGGTGTCTTGCAGGGTTTGAAGAACGGTTAAATCAACGGAAATATTGTGAGGCAAATCGGTTGGCAAACATTCCACTTCAACTTCGCTTAAGGCTTTAACCAAAACTCCGCCAAGCTGTTTTACGGCTTTACTTTCTCCCACAAATTCCAAAACCACGCTGGCTTTGAGTTTCTTGGTCATGCTTACTTCGTAAAAGTCGGCATGGGTGGGTACGCTGGTTAAATAGTGAATTTGTACGTCGTGAATTAGGACGGTGTGGGCTTTTTTGTCCGGGGTAATTAGTTCGACAATGGTGCTTTCACCGGCTTTTTTGAGAATTTTGTCGAATTCGCGGGCATCGATGGTTAAATTTTGGTTTGGGATTTTATTGCCGTATAAAACAGCGGGCAATTTTCCAACTTTGCGCAACTTTTCCGGAAGCGAGGTTTTTAAATCCCGAAGTTCCGCGTTGATTTTCAGCTTTTCCATTTTATTCTCTCTTATGATTTTGCCCATTCCCTAAGACTACGCTTTCGGGTACTCACAAAATCTTAAAAATTATGCTTAAAGATTATAACAAAAACTTTATATTTTGGCAAGGGCGCGTACAATCTACTTGTCATAATAAGAAAAGGCGCTCGTCCGGATTGCTCCGGGCGGCGCCTTTAAGGTGTGTGTGGTAAAAGCGGATTACCTGTTGGCTTTGTACCACTCCAAAACTTCCGGCGGCAGCTTCATGCCTAGTTCAAGGTTCAGGCTCCGTAGGAACATTACCAAGTCCCTAAAGGACTTTGGTCCGACGTTTGGCGCTGTTGCAGCCGTGTATACGTTCAACTGAACCACCTGGCCAAAGTCGACAAGATTCATTTTCCAGAAGACGATGCGCATCCGTTCGCTTAAGGCCACAGGCTTGCCGGTGTTTGACCACTGGTCGATTTTGAGAATCAGGACTTCCGGATTATACCGGAGTCCCAGTCTCTTCTTAAGTTCCTGGCCGCTGTCTGTAAGAACTATCCCAAGTGTGCCTACTTTAACTTCGGCCAAAGGGAAATTGTCTTGCCTTGTCACAGTTACCTTAAGGTTTTTTCCCTGCTCGGTTAGCCCTAAAGCCAATGCCCTTTCTTCGGCAAAGGCCCGGACTTCTTTTTCAAACTGTAGAAGTTTCTTCTTCATTATTTTACCCTCTTTTTTGTTCTCGTTGACTTTGCATAATACCAAAAAACCCTAGCTTTTGGCAAGGGCTTAAGGGTGCCGGTTGTTGACGGAAATTTGTTTGAAGTATATGATTTTTTAAACGTCCAGGAGGATGTTATGAACGTATGCCATAAGTGCGGAGAAGAAATTTATCCTGGATAACTTTATAAAGGGTCCGGGAAAAAGAAACGCCATTTTAAACCGGAGTGCGCTTTGGCCAAGGCCAAGGCTGCTGATGAGCCGTTGCCGGTTTGGGAAAAGGACAACAACTTTTCCTATTTCAAGCTTTCCGAACGAAGGCTGGGCAGCAGACTCGCGGTAATTAAGGAGTATGAGCACTGCTATTTTTGCGACCGCGATTACTCGGGCTATGAAAGCGATGACGACAACCACGACAGGTCTTTGCTTTGCCCGGAAGAGCGGTGCATTAGGGAAGCCTGGCTTGTTCCGGCCGGAGAGTATTGGGAAAAGAGAATGATGATTGAGATTCGCTTTTTTCACCATCCAAACTGCCCCTTTCCTTTTGACGACCCGGACAAGTACAAGAAACGCTGCGACGTCTTTCAAATGGAGAGCAAGCCCAAAAGCAAGCCGGCAGGATTTTCCGCCGTGCACCGCGCCGCCTGAAGGCAGCATAAAGAAGTATCTAAAAAACCCGAGCAGCGCACTTATGCGTTGCCCGGGTTTAGTTTTAAATATTTTCCCATTAGATTACTTTCTACGCAGGGTTGACAAATTGAATAAAATATGATATTCTTCGAAGTTCTCATTGTGAATGGTAAATTGCTCATTTTTGTGAACAATTTATTCTTCATAAGTCTAAGACTATGTGGTTTTAGCTGAGGAAAAGATATAAACAAACAACCAAACACAAGGAGAGGACCATGGACACACTGGATAAGATTAACGCGGGCGTCTATGCTTGCAGTTACTGCGGCAAATTCATCCCCCGCGATGAGATGTTCTGCACCGGATGCGGTCAGAAAAACGAGAACTTTGACAGTTCACTCGAACCCGAACTCGACAAAAGTGACTGCGAGAACGGGCACGCCGACCTGAAGCAAGTCATTGCCGAGGGTAGCGTTGCGTGCATTGAGATGCCGTTCTGTGAGTGCTGCGGTTTTTGCGGCCTGCCCGCCACCTGGCGGGAGCACGTACGGCCGCCGGGTTTCAGCGATCGGGCGAGCTACGAGCTGGTCAAGGACAACCAACAGGTTGCCATGGCCTACTTTTGGCTCGACAAAAAGGGTTTGCTCGACCCGAGCCGCATGATGCTTGTGCTTCAGGGAATTTCGTTTGACGAACTCTACCTGCACATTGAGCAAACACCAAACCTGCAGGAAGACGTTCAGGAGTTGCTGATGGCCTCCAGGGGTGTTTGGGACGTCGCTCCCGGCGAAACCTACATCATTCCCAAACAGTAAGCCGCGCAATACCGGCAACATGTTTTTCGTTAGCCACTTTCTGAAGTGGTTGATCCGGGGTTCTCTTCGAGAGCCCCGGTATTTTTTTATATAAAAAAGCCCCAGGATGACCTGGGGCTTTTGTGAAAATCTAAACTATTTTTTTACAGCAAGTGCGGAAACAAAATCGCCTTTAAAGTTTTTTAAGGCTTTGTGAATGTTGATAATTTCGTTTGAGGTAATTGGCCCTTTGCCCATAAATTTGGAGGAATCGTTGCCCGTTAAATCGGTTACCATGCCCACGCTAAAAACTTCCGGCCCGCGAATTTCAACGTTAAACATAACCGAGCTTTTGCATTTTTGGCAATCGGAGTGAATAAGAATTCTGGCCTCGTTTAAAACCTCGTCCTGGTCGCTTTCCAGTACTTTGGTTTTTTCCAGGTTATATTTATATCCGCAAATGGGACATTTTAAAATAAAACCCAGCCATTCAACAATTTTTTTGAGATCAATTCTTTTCATATAAGTATTCTACCAAATTTTTCTAAAAGCGCAAACTCTTTGATTGCAAACTTATATTTTGCACTACGCCAAGAGCCAAAAGGCTCACAATAAGCGAGCTTCCGCCCGCGCTGACAAACGGCAACGGAATTCCGGTAACGGGCAGAATGCCAATATTCATACCCACGTTAATTAACACCTGGAAAAAGAAAAAGAACATAACTCCGCCGGCAATATACATACCAAGATCGTCCTTAGCCCTCCGCATAATGTTGGAAATTCTCAGCAGAAGGAAAAAATATAACCCTAAAAGGGAGAATGATCCCAAAAAGCCGATTTCTTCGCTGCTGGCCGCAAAAATAAAATCGGTTTGGCGTTCGGGTAAAAATTTACGCTGGCTTTGAATCCCCTTGCCCAGCCCCCTGCCAAAAAGTTCTCCGCTGCCTACCGCAATGGTGGCCTGGCGCACGTTGTAGCCGCGGCCTTTGGGATCAAGCTCCGGATTAATAAAAACAAGTACCCTGTCTTTTTGATAGCTTTTTAACACAAACTTCCAGCCAACGCCGGCCACAACAAGAAAACCTACAAACAGCACGGCCAGATATTTTTTCTTTATCGGGCTAAGTAAAATAATCCCTATCCACAGGCCCATGACAATTATTGCCGAGCCCAGGTCGGGCTGGATAATAATAAGCGCGGCCGGCAAAAAGGCGTAGAAAAAGGACCAGACCAGAGTGCCCAAAGAATTAATTTGCCCGCGCTTTAAGTAGAGCAGGCGCGCAAGGCCCAAAATAAACACCAGTTTAATAAATTCCGCGGGCTGAAAACCAAAGGAGGCAAAATTAATCCAGCGCTTCCCGCCCTGAATTATTGTGCCGAAAATTACCAAATAAACTAAAAATGCAACCAGCACCACGTAAATGACGCGATTAATTTTAGCCAAAAGGCGGTAATCAAAAAAACTTAAAAACAAAAAACTTGGCAGTCCCACGGCCAAAAAAATCAACTGGCGGTAAAAGATGGATTTGGTATCCTCCGAAAGAGTGGTGGCGTACAAAATAGCGCCACCCGCAAAAATAAGCAACAGGGTGGCAACCAGCAAAGGAATATCCAAATACTTGAAGCGGTTAAAAAAAGTTCTCATTTAGTGTACTAATACGCGATACAAATATACGAATAAACGAATAAACGAATGTTAACGAAATAAACCAGTACTTATAACTAATGCTCCCAGTGTCTTATTGGCATTAGTTCGTTTCCTTCGTTCCATTAGTATATTGGTATCTTTCATTTATCTGCTTAAATCGGAAGCTGGGCCGTTGGAACTGTCGGGAACGGATATGTTGTTTGGGTCTAAAGTGTCGGTATCGGCCGTTACTTCCACATGCCCTAAGTTGTTTACAGCCGTGTTCGGCCAGATTTGATTGTACGCGCGGCGTTCATAAGCCGCAATACTCAACTCATTCCTCTGGCTTGAGCCGATAATTTTTCCGGCTTTATCAAAAAGAATAAAAGTTAATCTAACTTTTCCCAGATTATACGGACTGTTGTTTGTAAAATCACCCTGTACGACAAATGCCGGAGGGGAAACTTGGTTGCTGGTATAAGGAATGGAAGTAATTAGCTGGACCTCGGGAGTTTGCAGCCTTTTTTGCCAGGGAAGATTTTGCGGAAGCGGCGTTTGAAAATCGGCGTAAGAAATTTTATCGGTAAGAACGAAAGTCGGGACGGTAAGGTACTTGCTTTGGTTCGGTAAAAGAAACAACTTGTCCGAAAACGAATAAATTTGCTGTTTTTGGGCGTTGTAAAAATTAAAGGAATAGGCTACGTTTTCAAGAGATAAATTCAAATTCTGGTTGGTGATTTTCACAGCTGCCGCATAAGTGTTGTTTCCCAGGCTGGTGACGCTGACGTCGGATTTAATTATAGCCAGCGGATTTGAAAAGCTGGATTTGGCAGAAATTACAACTTGCGAATATTTGTTAAGCCAAATTTTTTCCGAAACAGACCTGGCCGTATAATACGCGGGAATTATCGCTAAGACGAAAATTACCATTAGCCATTTTAGAACCCCGGGGTGTCTGCTAAAAGCGTTTTTTGCCTTTAGTTCTTGCTCCATAATTTCTAGTTCAATTTGGTCTTTTAATAGGGACATAATTTTTGGTCGGTTTTGATTTTTTAAGCGTTTTTATTATAGCAAAGTTGGCGGATTTTTGGTAATATAACGGGAGCGAACAATAACAATAACTATAACGATAACCAAAGGTCGGATTGTCGAGTTATTGTTATAGTTATCGTTATAGCTATTCTCATGAATTTTACCCACCTCCATTGCCATACGCACTACTCCCTGCTTGACGGGCTCTCCAAAATAGAGCCCCTGGTTCAACGTGTCAAAGAATTGGGCATGGACAGTTTAGCCATTACCGACCACGGCGTTATGTACGGGGTAATTGAGTTTTACAATGCCTGTAAAGACGCCGGGATAAAGCCCATCATCGGCCTTGAAGCCTATATTGCCCCAAGAGGCATGGCGGAAAAAGAAGGCAAAGTTGACGCGGACTACTTTCATTTAATTTTACTGGCCCAGAACCACGAAGGCTACAAAAATTTAATTAAAATTACAACGGCCGCGCATTTGGAAGGCTTTTATTACAAGCCGCGCGTAGATTTGGAATTTTTAAAAGAACACAGCGAAGGCTTAATTTGCCTGTCCGGGTGCCAGCGCGGGGAAATTGCCAGGGCGGTTGTAAATAAAAGTCCGGCGGAAGCGCAAAAAGTTTTGGAAAAATATCTGGACATTTTCCCGAAAGAAAAGTTTTTTATTGAAATTCAGAGAAACACCAGAACTCCTGACCAGAAAGAAGAAGCAATGAACAAAAAGCTGGTGGAGCTGGCAAAGAAAAACAACATTGGCCTGGTGGGAACCTCCGACTGCCACTATATTTATCCGGAAGATATGGAAGCGCAGGATGTTTTGGTGTGCATTGGCACGGGCCGGACAGTGCAGGATACGGACCGGCTGGATATGCGCGGCCACGATTTGTCACTAAAGTCTCCGGAAAAAATGATGGAGCTGTTTTACGACTATCCGGAAGCCGTGGAAAATACCCAAAAAATTGCCGATATGTGCGAGCTGGAAATTGCGGTTGACCAGAGGTATTTTCCTAAGGTGGAAATTCCTGACGGCCTGGACTCCGGCGATTATCTGAAAAAAATTACCTACGAAAAAGCCATTGCGCTGTACGGCAAAGACGGCGTGGTGCCCGAGGAGATTATAACCCGCATAGATTACGAGCTGAATATTATTTGCAAAAAAGGTTTTGACACTTATTTTTTGATGGTGGCCGATGTGGTTGAGGGCGCGCATAAAATTGGGGCCATTACCAACACCAGAGGCAGCGCGGCCGGGAGTATTGTGGGACGCATTTTGGGCATTACCAACGTGGATCCGCTTTATTACGAATTGCCGTTTGAGCGTTTTTTAACCATGCATCGCCCAACTCCGCCGGATATAGATTTGGACATTGCCGACAACCGCCGCGACGACGCCATAAAATATATTACCGAAAAATACGGTCGCGACAAAGTTGCGCAAATTATTACTTTTGGAACCATGATGGCCCGCGCTGCCGTGCGCGACGTGGGCAGAGCTATGGCCGTGCCTTACAGCAAGTGCGATCAAATTGCCAAAATGATTCCCATAGGCAAGCAGGGTTCCCACATGACCATAGATAAAGCTCTGGGCATGACCGCGGAACTTAAAGAAATTTACGAGCACGATCCGGAGACCAATCACGTAATTACCATTGCCAAAAAACTGGAAGGCAGCGCGCGCCATGCTTCGGTTCACGCCGCGGGACTTGTTATTACCCCAACCGCGCTTACCGATTACACTCCCCTGCAAAAAGAACCGGAAGGCGAACGGGTTATTACCCAATACGATATGTACGCGCTGGATGTTAACGTTAGCGGGGCCAAAGCCATTGGCGTGGTTAAGCTGGACCTGCTCGGTATCAGGAACCTGTCCATTTTAGGCGAGGCCGTGGATATAGTAGAGAGGCGCCACAACATCAAGATAGATATTTACAATCTCCCCCACCCGGACCCAAAAACTTTTAAGCTGCTTTCCGACGGCTACACTTTCGGTGTTTTCCAAATGGGCAGCAGCGGCATGACCAGGTACTTAAAGGAACTTGAGCCTTCTAGTATTTTTGATATGATGGCCATGATTGCCCTGTACCGTCCGGGTCCGATGCAGTTTATTCCCGATTACATTGCGCGCAAAAAAAATCCGAAACTTATACAGTATTTGGATCCGGCTCTGGAAAAAATTCTTTACCGCACTTACGGAATTTTGGTTTATCAGGATGATCTTTTAACTATTGCCCACGATTTGGCCGGCTATACCTGGGAAGAAGTGGACAAGTTCAGAAAAGCCGTGGGTAAAAAAATTGCCGAAGAAATGGCCAAGCAAAAAATTAAATTCATTCAGGGCTGTCAAAAAACTTCTGGCTGGAGTTATGCCAAAGGCGAGGAAGTTTGGGCGTGGATTGAGCCGTTTGCGGCTTACGGTTTTAACAAAGCCCACTCCGCCTCCTATTCGGCCGTCAGCTACCAGACCGCTTATATGAAGGCCAATTATCCGGTGGAATTTATGGCCGCATTAATGACCGCTGAAAGCGGCGATGAAGAAAAGATTTACGAAGCCGTGGAAGATTGCGAAAATTTGGGTATTACAGTTTTGCCCCCGGACGTGAACGAATCTTTGGGCGATTTTACCGTGGTGGACGACAAAACCATCCGCTTTGGCCTTAATGCCATTAAAAATTTGGGCGGTGACTTAATTAATAAAATTATTGAAATTCGCAATGTTAATGTGCAGGCCTCTCAATCGCCTACAATTGAAACAGTGGATGCTTCTCAAGGACTGTCAGAAGATGGTGTAGGGCCGGCCATTGGCCGGCCGTCTGAGAGTACTGGTGCGCAAGCGCTGACCCCCCAGACTTTTAAATCTTTAGAAGACTTTTTAACCCAGTGTTATATTAAAAATTTTAATAAAAAATCCTGGGAAGCCTTGGTAAAGGTTGGGGCCCTGGACGCTTTTGGCGAGCGCGGGCAGCTGCTCGCCAACACGGAAGAAGTTTTAAATTTTATCCGCGAGCATTATAAAAATGAAACCAGCGGGCAGAATTCTCTGTTTGGCGCGGGTGTAAAAATTGGCAAGCTAAAACTAAAACAGGCACCCCCGGCCACAAAAGAAGAAATTTTGCTTTGGGAAAAAGAGCACTTGGGCATGTATGTGTCTTCCCATCCTCTGGACAGCTACACCAAAGTGCTGGCCACTTTGCGCAGCGCAAAAAGTCTGGAGCTTACCGAGCTTGGCGGGGCCGTAGTAATGGGCGGAATTATTTCCCGGCTCAAGCGAACCATGACCAGAAAAAATGACCCCATGGCATTTTTTACTTTGGAAGATTTAACCGGGAGCATAGAAGTTTTGGTTTTTCCCAAGGTTATGGAAAAAACTTTGCCCTTTTTAAATAACGACACTATTGTCCAGGTTAGCGGGAGGCTTAGCGACAAAGACGAAGAATTTAAACTCATTGCCGACGACATTAAAGAGCTCCCGAGCGACGATTTGTATTCCATGGCTCTGGAGGAAATGGGTAAAAAAATGCAGGTGGTCCTGCATATGAATTCTTTGGCCAATATGGAAGTGTTAAATGAAATAAAAGAAATTTTGGAAACCAGCAAGGGCACGGCCCAGGTTTATTTGTCGGTTGGTACGGGAAGTTCGGCAAAAAAAATAAAAACCCAGAGCCAGGTGGCGGTTTCCAATGAACTAATTTCCCGGCTTAGGGCTATTCCGGAAATTTTGATGGTGGATGTGGGGTAAATGTAGTGACAAGTTGAAAGTGTAAAGTGTAAAGAAAAACAGATGCCGCGGTCGAGAAGGTCTCGCCGCGGCTTTGCGCTAATTGGCTGGCTGGATTTGTTTACCGATGTCCTGCGGAGGCTTGTGCGGCTGTTGTTTGGCGCTTGTCTACCCTCATCCATGAAAGGGCTTTGTCTGCAGCCATGCCTAACGAAATACTAAGGAACAGAGCTCCCCAAAAGCAGCCCGTTATCGAGACTTGCAGTATGCCGTTTAAGAAGGCATTGGTGAGAAAAACCGTTGCTCCCAGGCATTCCAGGAACTTTCTGGGGTTGTCTTTGCAGAAATCTTCTATCTTGCGCTTAAAGCTTTTTGGGGCCTTGGGGTCATCGCCCCAATGCGTCCGTTCGGCCGCTACAAGACAGAGAAATGCGATTACTAGCATATCCACTATTGCTGTAGTCACTTTACCTATCCTTTTTTTAGAATTTCGACAGGAAAACACTTAGTCGTCCTCCTGTTCGGCTATCGGGGTTACGATATCCTTAATTTATATTTTTGTCAAAAAGCCTATATTTCAGTTTTTAGCCCATGTGGAAAACTGGTATTGCCAAGATTAAACGGTTATATTATAATCAATTTAGTACTTCAAACGTGATTCCTATACCAGTCACTTAAAAGTTCCGGTATAGGACGCAGCCGGTTACCAACCGGGGAGTTTGAAACAAATGAATAAAAAGATCGCGGTTTCTAGAGGACTGCGATAAGCTGGGACGGAAACGTCCTGCTATATTTCATAACAGGACCCCAGGGTTTCTTTTCGATAATTATCGAAATTAAGCTCTGGGGTTTTGTAATTTTACGAAATACGAAAGTGTACGAATATACGAATTCGTAAGTTCGTATTATTTCGTACTTCGTAAATTCAAAATGAAATTGTATGGTAAACAAGGTAACAGAAAAATATTTTACACATAAGGATTTTGCTTTTAGGGCTAAAGGGGCTTTAAAGGCGGTTGTTAAAGATACCGGTTTTAGCGTTGGCAAAGAAATTTTTCGCGGACAAATTTTGGATAAAGATAAAGTTGGCAGCGTAATTTACAGCGGAATTTATAAGCAAAAGCCCTCAGCTTTAAAACTTCAGGGGCTTAGGCCGGAGATTGACGAGGCAGATTTAGTTAAAGCTTTTGAAAAACAGAATAAAAGCAAGCTAATCCGTTTGCCAAAAATTTATTTAAACAGAAAGTGGAACAAAACCAAAGGATACGGTTTTACAATTTCTGAATTTGTATCCGGTAAAAAAATCTACGGCTATCCATTGGCTGCAAAAGCAGATATGCTGCGGTTTACCAAATTTTATAATGAGTTTAAAAGTAGCACTCTAAAAAAGCCGTTTGTAATAAGTGAAAAGAAGTCGGCGCTGGATTTTACTTTGGCGAGGGTGGAAAAATGGGTGGAAATTAGCGAATATAAAAATTATCTTAACCTAAAAAATTACAAAATATATTTAGCGGAATACAGCGAGTCGGCGGATAAATTCCTGCCAAAGCATAAAATGGTGTTTTCGCACGGGCATCTTTCTCCAGACGATATTCTGGTTGCGCCGGAAGGCCAATATGTACTTTTGTCCAATTTATTTTGGCGCTGGCAGCCCGAGTGGTACGATTTGGCGTTTAATGTTTATACCAGGCTGCAGCAGCTGAGGGACAAAAAGATAACAATTGGTATAGCTAAAAGATATATAGACGACTGGATAAAAGTTTATAAAACTATTCCGGCGGTAAAGAAAGACAGGTATTTTGAAAGAAAAATTCTCACTATGCTGCTTGAAAGATCGCTCGGGGCAATTTTGATAGATGTGGGAGGCAATGAACTTCTATTTAAAGACAAAGAAAGGTTTGATTATTTTGTAAAATTACACGAACAGATTTTTAAATTTTTAAATAATAAGTTAATTAATCATAATATTTGAAATGTAGTTGCCTGATTTATCAGGCTTGGCGGGCTCCATAAATGGAGCAACTACGCTTGGATATTTAGCTAAGCCTTAAATCCTTAATCTTAAATCTAACCATATGGACAACAACCAAGAAAAACTTCACAATATTCGTCATTCACTGGCCCACATTTTAGCTTCCGCAGTGGTGGAAATGTTTCCCAAGGCTCAGCTCGGCGTTGGGCCGGTAATTGATAACGGCTTTTTTTACGATTTTTTGCTCCCCCGCCCCCTGACGCCGGAGGATATGAAAGTTTTGGAAAAAAGAATGCGCGCTTTGGTGCAATCCAAACTGGCATTTGAGAGAATAGAGCAGACCACAGCCGAGGCCAAAGAGTTTTTTAAAGGCCAGAATCAGCCGTTTAAGATTCAGCTGATTGAAGATATAGAAAGGTTTGGAACAACTAAAGCGGACGAAATTTTAAATCGTGATGCAGTTGTAGGGGCAGCGCTTGCGCGCCCGTCAACGGAAGCGGGCGGCCAAGGCCAGCCCCTACAA
>CAIWKW010000079.1 GCA_903913365.1 Candidatus Doudnabacteria bacterium
ATTAATAATGTCATTTAGGTTGGTCATAATAATTTATTCCGATTTACAGATTAATCGATTTTGCAGATACCTACAGATATTTAGCATCGGTAGTTATCAGTAAAATCTGCCCATCCGTATATCAGCATACCACTTGTGTGCAGGCTTTACAACCGCTTTTTTCTTTGATATTCTGGGTTTCAAGTGGCTAGCTAAAACTCAATATTCAGAAAGAGGGTTAAATGCACTGGTCCATCAAATATATTTCTTTGCCGTGTGCTTTCTTTTTTGTGACGGCAGCGGTATTTTGCCTCATAACCAAATCGTGTCCCAACTGGGCATTTCTGGTAATGCTGGTGACAATAGTGCCGGCCATGCCGGCTATAATGATGGCAATAGAGGACTTTTAACGAACACGCCGGCGGATCCTTTACGGACCGCCGGCATCGCTTTTTACATCAGTCTGAATAAAAAAAATTTCCTCTACATTCATACGTCGACGTATGAATGTAGCTAATATTTTAAACTACACAAAAGGGGCGGCCACTCGGCCGCCCCTACTTTATAACTTTTTACTTTAAACTTTTAACTCGCCTTATGCGGCCCTACATTCCTTTACGTACGTTGATGCCCGCTCTGCTTTCAATAATCGTGGCCGCAACGTTTCTAGGAACTTCCGCGTAGTGGTCAAATTCCATAGTATAAGATGCCTGGCCTTGGGTCATAGAACGCAAAGTTGTGGCGTAGCCGAACATTTCGGACAGCGGAACAAAAGCGTCAATAATCTTAAGATGCAAGCGGTCGGTCATTTCGTTAATTTGAGCGCGCTTGGAGTTAAGATCCCCAATTACATCGCCCATGTTGGTTTCCGGAGTGGTAACTTCCACTTTCATTATCGGCTCAAGAATAATCGGATCGCCTTTTTTAACGGCATCTTGAAGACCCTTGGAAGCGGCAATTTTAAACGCCATTTCGCTGGAGTCCACTTCGTGGTAGCTACCGTCAAACACTACGGCTCTAAAATCCACCAAAGGATAGCCGGCAATAACACCATTGGCCGCGCTTTCCTGAATACCTTTATCAATTGGTTTAATATATTCTCTTGGAATGGCTCCGCCGACAACTTCGTCAACGAATTCGTAGCCTTTGCCGCGCTCCAGCGGTTCAACGCGAATCCAGCAATGTCCGTATTGCCCGCGGCCGCCGGTCTGGCGAATGTATTTACTTTCGGCTTCGGCAATCTTTTTAAAGGTTTCTTTATACGCGACTTCCGGTTTGCCCACGTTGGCTTCCACTTTAAATTCGCGCTTCATTCTGTCCACAATAATTTCCAAGTGAAGTTCGCCCATACCGGCAATAATTGTCTGCTGGGTTTCTTCGTTGGTGGAAAGGCGGAATGTAGGATCTTCCTCGGCCAATTTGGAAAGGGCAATGCCCATTTTTTCCTGGTCGGCTTTGGTTTTCGGTTCAATGGACATATGAATAACCGGTTCGGCAAATTTGATGGTTTCCAAATGAATCGGTTTGTCCACGTCGCACAAAGTATCTCCGGTAAAAGTTTCTTTCGGTCCCACCAAAGCACAAATGTCTCCGGCATAAACCTCTTTTACTTCTTCGCGGTCGTCGGCGTGCATGCGCACAATACGGCCAACGCGTTCTTTGTTGCCGGTACGCGCGTTAAGCACATAGCTGCCGGCCTGAAGTACTCCCGCGTAAACGCGGAAAAAACACAAGCGTCCAACAAATGGATCGGCTGCAATTTTAAAGGCCAAAGCCGTAAACGGTTCGCTGTCGCTGGGCTGTCTTTCCAAAGGAGCATCGGTTTTTGGGTCGGTCCCTTTTACCGGGCCGCGGTCTACCGGGCTTGGCAAAAAGTTGGTAACGGCGTCCAGAATTGTTTGCACAATAACTCCGCGTCCGTCTCCACCGAGCACCGGGAAAAACTGTCCGCTTTGCACGGCTTTGCGTATGGCGAGCAAAAATTCCTGCTCATTAATTTCAGTTCCGGCCAAATATTTTTCCATCAGGACATCATCGCTTTCCAAAACTTTTTCCAAAAGCTCATGGCGATATTCTTTGGCTTTTTCCAGCATATCGGCCGGAATTTCGGTAATGGTAAATTCTTTGTCCGTAAAATCTTTATAGGTATAAGCCTTCATACCGATTAAATCTATAACGCCGTAAATATCTTTTTCAAAACCAATTGGAATTTGAATTGGAAAAGCATTCGGGGAAAGGCGCTTATGAATAGAATCCAGAGATTTAAAGAAATCTCCGCCGGTCTGGTTGATTTTGTTAATGAAGCACATGCGAGGCACATGGTATTTGTCGGCTTGGCGCCACACGGTTTCACTCTGCGGTTCTACGCCCATTTTTCCGTCAAACACAACCACGGCTCCGTCTAGCACGCGCAAAGAACGCTCCACCTCCACGGTAAAGTCCACGTGGCCCGGAGTGTCAATAATGTTGATTTTATGTTTTACGTTGCCGGCCAGTTTAATGAATTTTGGAACCCAGTAACAGGTAACGGCAGCGGAAGTAATGGTAATACCGCGTTCGCGCTCCTGCTCCATCCAGTCGGTGGTGGTTTCACCTTCGTGCACCGCGCCGATTTTATGAATTTGTCCGGTATTGTACAAAATACCTTCGGTAACCGTAGTCTTACCGGCATCAATGTGCGCGATAATTCCAATGTTACGCGTAATTTCTATGGGATATTCTCGAGGCATAAGTGTTTATTGATCAAAAATGACATAATTGACAAAAATGAGCAAAAATATGGGCCCACTTAATTTATATCATTTATTTAATTTTTTTAAATTTTGTCATTAATTTTGCTCTTTACAAGCCATTTCCTTTTTGCTATTCTGGGGTGTCCAATATCCGACTACAGATTGGTCGGAAACAGAATCAGGAGGAAAAAAATGAGACTGATTATTTTGCATCAGTGGAGAAGCGCAGACGGGTACGATCCAATAGGTGCTAATCTCATTGTGTTAAGAGTGAAGAACGTAGCAAACGTACCAAAACTTCTCAAGTCCGAATACGGACACAACACACGAATAATCGTGAACGCCGAAACGAAAGATGGGCCGGAAGGAGTACTATACGATCCCGATATTGCAACTAGCAAACAGTAGGTTTCCACCGCCCAATCTCAGCAATGCCCATCGATGACGTCATCGGCACCAAGACTGAGCCTGACCATTCGCCACAAAGCGGAAGGTCGGGCTTTTTATATTTTCAATGTTCAAATCACAGATTTCTTCTGCACACTGATGTCACAGATTCCAATTGGCATTACCGGGTGTATAGTTCCCCCTCTTATTATAAGAGGGGGTGAGGGGGTGATATTAATTCTTAGATAATATCCCCACCTCATTCGAGTCCGAGCGATGCTCGTCCCTCAGAGTCGAGGACTAGCCTCCCCTTATAATAAGGGGAGGGACACTGCGCATCCGTGTTCATCGATTTGCAGTATCTGTGTTAATTTCTATCTTCTGTTAAAGCGTGCAAAGTGAGCGAAAGCTTTGTTGGCTTCGGCCATACGGTGCACGTCTTCGCGCTTCTTCATGGCAGCACCGGTTTTGTTAAAAGCATCCATAATTTCACCGGCCAATTTTTCGGCCATTGGTGCGCCTTTTTTGCCTTTGGCGGCAGCCAGGAGCCAGCGCATACCAAGAGTGGTTTTGCGGGGGTCCATAACTTCCATTGGCACTTGGTAGTTGGCACCGCCAATGCGGCGGCTCTTAAGTTCCATAATCGGGGAAACATTTTTTAAAGCAATGTCAAAAACTTGACGGCCGTCCAGCACTTTTTCTTTCGGGGCTTCGGCTTTCGTTTCTTTTACTTCAGCTTTTACTTCGCCTTTTTTGTCAGCCGGGGCAGCTGAGTGGGACTGCTGGGCTGGTATGGCTTTCATCTTTTCACCGACAATTTCCAAAGCATCGTAAAAAATTCTGCGCGCCACGATTGGTTAGAAGAGCGCGGTAATGAAGTTGAGGCAGATATTTAATGGTTACTAAAAAAACACCG
>CAIWKW010000080.1 GCA_903913365.1 Candidatus Doudnabacteria bacterium
CGGGCTTTGGTAGGAATTTTTTAAACCAAAGAATTTAGCGTATCGTTCGGGAGTAGCTCAGCGGTAGAGCAATCGGCTGTAGATCACCGGCTTATCTCAAAAGAAGCCGAAAAGTTGCAGCCTTCTCAAGTAATTGAGAAGTGAAAACGAGGTGAATTGCTGGAACCCTAAGTCCTTATAAAAGGATATGGCAATCAGCAGCCAAGCTTTGACAAAAGTCATTGAAGGTTCAGAGACTATCTCGAAAGAGAGTAGGTCTCGCAAAGCGAGATCGAAGCCCCTCGCATCCCTCCATCGGGATGATGATATAGTCCACTCCTAGTAGAAATATTAGGGCAAGGTGTAACCGATGGGTCCTGGGTTCGAATCCCAGCTCCCGAGCCAACAAAAATCGTCCATAAATATGGACGATTTTTGTTACACCAAGTGGGACAATCGAACCTAAGCATGATAAAATTAAACAAAAGATAATTTTTTTTGCGCTACAGCTTTATTCTAAAATTATGTTATCTATCAGTGAGGAACAAATAATTCTTTATCAATCCCTCTTTCGCGGAAGGACAGACGTTTATGCCCGGTACTGGGAGAAAATCGGCCAAGCCAATTACAGCCCGGCTTACGATGTTAATTGGACAGCCTATAACAATTTTAAACTAAAGGGCGGGGCGTTTAAGGATTTTAAAGATAAAAAACTGATTCCCTTATCCTCGGACATTGTTAAAAAACATCTAATCGGCGCGCACGCGATTGGTATTTACCCAATACTACAAGACAACACTTCATATTTTATTGCGGCAGATTTTGATGGTAACACCTGGCAACAGGACTGTAAAAGTTTTATGGACGAATGTCAAAAGGCAGGCTTGTATGCTTATCTTGAGCGTTCCATGTCCGGCAACGGCGGCCACGTCCGTATATTCTTTAAAACAGCTTTCCCTTGCTACAAAAGTCGGCAGATGATGTTAGAGCTTGTCCGTCGTGTCTTAAAACTTTCTGAATTTGACAAGGAAGTCAGTTTTGACCGTTTATTTCCAAACCAAGATAATTTAGCTAAAGAAGGTTTTGGCAACCTCATCGCCATTCCTCTACAAGGCCAAGCAGCTCGGCTAAACAACACGATATTTTTAGATCCTGAAACTTTTCAGCCCTATCCCGATCAGTGGGCTTTTTTGCAAGCCATACATAGGAACACAGCTGTCGAACTTGAAACAGCTTATTCAAACGTATTTAACAAACCAACAAGTGCGATGCCAAAGGAAATGTCCGGCACTTCATCGGTAAATTTAATTTTGAACGGCAAAATTGTTTTAAATCGTTCCGAGCTTACCCCGCAACTAATCCACTTTCTGAAAGAAAACCTGAATTTTATCAGCACCGAATATTTAACAAAGAAGCGGCTGGGCAAATCCGTTTACAAAGTCCAAAAATTCTTTAAACTGCTTGAAGAAGACGGCGACGATGTTTTATTGCCGCGAGGCTTTTTGAACCAACTCACTTCATTTTTAGATACCAATAAAATTTCCTATAAGCTTACAGACCAGCGGCCGCAAATACCCGAGGTAAACTTTACCAGCAACATTAGTCTTCTGCCTGCACAACAGCCGATTGTTGCGAAAGCCTTAGAGGTAGACAGTGGCGTAATTGTCGCGCCATCCGGCAGTGGCAAAACCATAATCGGCCTTGAGATTATCGCTCAAAGGAAACTACCGGCCTTAATCCTTGTCCATCGCAAGCAATTACTTGACCAATGGATTGAACGAACACAGTCTTTTTTGGGAATTCCTAAAAAGGACATCGGCCAATATTATTTAGTAAAGAAAAAGACCGGTGAACAAATTACCATAGCCATGATGCAGACTTTGGTTAGAGCAGAAAATTTTACCGAATTGCAAAATAAATTTGGAACCATAATCGTGGACGAATGTCATCATATCCCAGCCAAAACTTTCCGCGAAGTCATTAGTCAGCTTAATCCAAAATACATTTACGGTCTAACCGCTACTCCTAAGCGCAAACATAACGACGAACCCTTAATTTATATGTTCATCGGCGATATTATCGCTCAAATGGAGCAAACACCGCCCGAAATAATAGCTGAAACGGCCACGGTGCCTTATAAGTCAGTTAAAACTCAAGTCATAATCCGTGAGACTAACCTTGAAGTTCCATTTAAATTTACCACCGACAATTTTCAGCTTTTGGCCAAACTCATTTGTTTTGACACTAACCGAAACCAGATGATAGTCAAAGATATCCAGGAACAAACCAGCCAGGGCAAAAAAGTCTTGTTTCTTTCCGAACGCCGCGACCACTTGGAAATTTTAAGCCTTTATCTTAAAGGTCTATGCGAAACTATTACTATATCCGGCGAGGACTCCAACGCCAAGCGAGCTATTAAACTAAAACAGATAAAGGCCGGCCACTATCAGACCATTCTGTCTACCGGCCAATTTTTCGGCGAGGGGTTGGACATCCCGGACATTGACTGCCTAATTATCGCTTTCCCATTTTCTTTTGAAGGCAAGCTCATCCAATACATCGGCCGCCTGCGAGGCAAAGACAACCATAAAACCATCATCGACTACGAAGATAAAAAAATAGCCTTCCTGGAAAGGCAATTCAAACAGCGGAAACGGTATTATAACAAACTGACTTAGTCCTAAATTTAGCGTTCAAAAACCCGCTTAGGCGGGTTTTTGGCTTGTTTGTTTATATTGTTCAACTAAATCACGCTGATCTTGGTTGGCTTTGCGGGCAACGTCTTCCATCAGGCGTTTCTGTTCTTCCGGCGAGGCGTGTCTAAAAAACGAGGAAAAATTATTTTTCTCTTGCTTATGCGGGGCAAATAATGCTTTAAGCTTTTTTATCATAGTAGTATTTTCTCCAGTTCTTCTTGAGTATACATTATTGGCAGATACTTATCAAGACGATCGGCGTTTGGGTATGCTTGCTCAAAATTTTTGGTAAAATCCTTGATAATTAAGTTAAGAGTTATTTTATCGCCAAAATGAGCTTTGGCTCGGGTGACGTTTTCTCGAGCTTTCAAAAAAGAGTTAATAAAAACTTCTTTGGAAACCCGGCGGCCTTCTTTGACTTCCCTGATTTGGGTAAAATTCCAAGCCACGACAGGATCCTGGAACAGGTAATAAATAATGACGTCTCGGTTATGCTTTAATGACCGCTCAATGTTCTCCATAGCCCGTTCATAGGCAAATGTCGCATCCAAAATGGCGTTGATATTGTTATGCAAAACATAATCAAACAGCACATTAACTCCGAGCGTGCAGGCGCGTTGGAAAATATGGGAATTTAATCCGGTGTAGTTCGGAAATAAAGCTCTAATATCATCTGCATCAATGCGCACCGGAGGCGGACCGACAATTGCTTCGATTAACCGTTTGGAAGATTCTGTCTTACCGGCACCTGGCGAACCCGCCATGAACAATGTCACCGGCTTACTGTCGGGCTTGTAAATTTGGGGGTCGGCAAACCGCCCTATAAGTTCGTTCTTATGATCCTTGAGGTATTGGTAGGCGGCTTCAACTAGTTGTTGTTCTTCATCTGTTATCATTTTGCGTCAAATTTATTTATAAACCTTATTATAAATAACTGCTTTTATTATACACCATTTGACCTACTTTTTGCTGCAATAAATATCCATCCATTATTGATATACCAAGTTCTAACAGCATCCGCGGTCTTGAGCCAACAAAAAACACCAGTGAAAATTGGTGTTTTTATTGGAAATTTAAAAACGACCATTGCGCGGCACAATGGTCGTTATGAAGGCAGGAAGTATGGAATCTGACAGTCCACAATAACCCTGCCAAATGGTTAGAAGCTTAGTCGTGATCAATCCTCGAATTAGGATCCTCTCCGTACGTATCTCGGAAATTGTCGGACGGTCCTTTTTGGTCGGACTCGCTTGTTGACTGGTCGTTGTCGTGATCACTGCCGCCCCCCGAATTGGTAATCGCGACAATAAGACAAACAAAACCTACAATCGCCGCAATAATTACCAAAGCCTCAAGGAGCTCAGTATCGGAAATCGAATTGTAAAAGCAAATGGCGCCCGCCACCAACAGAACTGCAGCCACGATAATAACAAACTTTTTGATGTTCATTATTACCTCCTTTGGCAATAGTTTATCTTAAACAAAGAAAATTAGTCAAACTAATTACGGTATTTCCAAAAGACATCAACGTAGTTTATGTGTCCGAGCCGATAAAGGGGCTTTATTTTTTTCGCTTTTTTCTTTTAGAAAAAAAGGTTATACTAAGTTTAAGATCATAAGAATTAATAAATAAGAGAGGACCATATATGACAAATAAGGAATTTTTCCTTAAGACGTTAAAAGACGAGAGCCCCAAATTCAGGAAGGCGATAGAGGCTCTGCCGGAAGACAAGCATGAGCATAAGGTTCATGAAAAATCGCGCGAGGCGGGCAACATTGCCGCGCAATTGGCTGTGCAGTGGAAAGCGATTTCCGGCATTCTGTCCAAAGGCGCGCCGGATTTTAATCCCCATGAAATGGGTCCACAAAGCAAAGCAGATATGCTTGTAAAATTTGATAGCGGCATTGCGCAGCTGGAAAAAGATGTGACGGCAATTTCCGAGCAAGATTGGGACAATGGCGAAGCAGCCATGGGAGAAACTTGGAAGGACAAAAAATTCAATATGGCCTGGGGTTTTTTGTTTGATGCCATTCATCATCGCGGACAGCTGGCTACCTACCTCCGTGCAATGGGCGCCAAAGTTCCTTCCATTTACGGCCCTTCCGCAGACTCACAAAACTAAAACTGTAACAATTTAGATGCAAAAACGTTCTTATAATTAAGAGCGTTTTTGTTTTGCTGCTATTTTTTCCTTGCAAGTTTTGACACTCATTTGCTTCCGATATACTATTCAACCATATGGTTGAACAGATAAATCAGCTTGATTCTGTGTTTGGGTCGCTTAGCGATCCAACCAGAAGGGATATTTTGAAAAGGGTTAGCAAAAAAAGCATGAGCGTGGGCCAGATAGCATCACACTACCAGCTTTCTTTTGCCGCAGTTGCTAAACATTTAAAAGTGCTTGAGCGCGCCAAACTTATAACAAAAAGCAGAAGCGGAAACGAACAAATTGTAAGCATTGCTCCAAGTACTTTGGCGGAAGCCAGTAATTATCTCGGAAACTATAAGCAACTTTGGGAGGACCGGCTCGACTCCCTAGATAACTATTTAAGGAAAATTAACAAACATAAGACCCGCAGCCATTAGGTTATGACGGGCAAAAAGGAGAGAATATGGAACCAATAAAAGAAGTAATGCTTGAAAGAACGTACGACGCTCCACCGGAAGCGGTTTGGCAAGCTTGGACAAAAGCGGAAGCATTAAAGCAATGGTGGGGGCCGGACAACGTGACAATTCCCGAATGCGAAGTGGATTTAAAAATTGGCGGTAAATTTTATATAGTTATGGAAGCAGGGGAGGCGATGGGTCCGTACAAAGGCACCAAGTGGCCAATGATGGCGGAGTTTACAGCTGTTGAGCCAAATACAAAGCTTTCTTATACCGCGCAGGCTTGGACCGAGGGAGCAAAAGAAGAAACCACAATTGATCAAACTACGCAAATAACATTTGCCGAAGAAAACGGCAAAACCAAAGTAACAGTTAGAGCTGCTATTTATAAAACAGGTCCTAAGGCAGGCATGGCTGCCGAAGGCATGCAGGCCGGGTTTACTCAGCAACTGGAAAAGTTAAATAATTTTTTAACCGCTTAAAAATTATGAATCCTTCCGAACTAATTGACGAATATATTGCGGGCTTTCCCGACTGGCGAGGCAAAATGCTTGCCTCTCTTCGCAGGGTTATTCGCAACGCCGACCCTAAAATAATAGAGGAGTGGAAGTGGATGGGCTCCCCGGTGTGGTCCCGCAATGGATTAATCTTGGTGGCCAACGCTCACAAGGATAAGGTAAAATTAACCTTCGCTCAAGGCGCAAGCCTCCCGGATCCGGACAAACTTTTTAACGCCGGCTTAAAGGGTAATAAGTGGCGAGCAATCGATCTATTTGAGGGTAATAAAATTAAGAAGCTCCAATTAACAGCGCTTATTAATTCTGCAGTTGCCTTAAATCTTTCCAAAAGGCATAAATAGAGAGGCTGAAGTTTTAGAATGTTGCCTTTAGGTATTAAACAAAAACCGCCAACGTATATTGGTGGTTTTTGTTTGGTAAAAATGATAAGATGAAATTACCTAAGTTTGAAATTTGATTTTAAATTTTCGATTATATGAAACCAGTTGCCACGCTTATTACTTTGGAAGAAATAACAAAATTGGCTTCCCGCTCAAATTTACGATTGGGAAAAGCCATTGCCGAGGACGGTAAATTTGAAATTGAAAAGTCCAATCCATATGTGAACATGGTAAAAATTAGCCAAAAGAGCAGCCAGGCAAGGACCGTGCGGGTGGAATCTACTTCAAAAGGCCTTAGGTGGAAATGCACCTGCAATTCGCGAAAAGATTTATTTTGCCAGCATTGCGTTGCGCTAGGACTGCATATTATTTCCAATGAAAATAATTAAAGCCACCTGTCATGGCTTGAAGCTTGTCAATAAAATAAAAAAATCATATA
>CAIWKW010000081.1 GCA_903913365.1 Candidatus Doudnabacteria bacterium
AAATTATTGAACCCAAAATATTTGTTGAAACGTATAACCATGAGAGGTTTATTAAAAGCCCTTGAAAAAACAACTCGGGTTTCAGCTGGTGAAAATCAATATTAAATTTCGGGAATTACGAAAGAGCGTAAATCCTAAATAATAATTAATGTGAAAGGAAAATTATGAACAAATTACAACTCACAGAGCAGTTGGCCGCCAAATTGAGTATTACTCATACTGAAGCGGAAAGGTTTGTAAATACTTTTATCGCGATGATTTATGATATTCTTCGCAGCGGTGATAAAGTAAACATTTCCGGTTTCGGACAATTTAGCGTTTCTCATCGCGCTCCGCGCATTGGTGTAAATCCGCGAAATCCGAGCCAGAGAATTACAATTCCGGAATTAAACACTCCGAAATTTAAAGCCGGCGAAGCTTTCAAGGAAGCAATTAAGTTAAGGCAAAAACACTGGACACAAATATAAAAAGCCCCTTCTAGAGAGGGGCCTTTTTTATAACCGAAATAATTTTTAAACCCTTCTTCAGAAAACAAAGGGGACACCTTGCGCAGCGCAAAGTGTCCCCTTTGTTTCTGCTCTGGTCAACTTTTATTGAACGGGAGACGCCGAAGCTTTTGACTGTCTTAAGTATTGGAACAGAAGGAAGGAATAAATGCTGGCAAGAGGAGTCCAGAAAAGCTGAAAAATCAGGACGACTGTTGTGGAAAGGAAAGATAAATGTAAAACTTTATCCAGGGTTCCAAAAACCAAGCTTATTATAAAAGCAATAAGCCAGCTGATAATGGCAATATAGAATCCCTTTTTAAAAATTTGTCCAACATTGCCTTTAACATAAGCTCGGCTTTGGTCCATGGCTTTTTTGCCTGAAAGACCTTCGGCAATTACCACATAAGCAGATTGTCCGTACCAAAACGCGAAAATAATGCCAGGGACAACGAGTAAGATTGTACCGCCCAGGATAAATAATCCTGCCAAAAGTCCGGTAAGAATTAGCGGCGATACGTCGTGGGAAGCTTCAGAGAAAGATTTGCCCGCGGAAAGATTGGGCTCAATTGAATTAATGTTGCGAACCGTGGCTGCGAATGACCAAATTGATATATAAATGATGAAAAGAAGAACCAAAACTACAAGCAGCCAGCCGGCAGCTTGTTCCGAACCGGCGGCAGATTTTAAATAAGCGGCGCCAGAACCTGTTATAAAGCCGGCAATGGCGCTTACGCCAACTGAGCAGAGGGCAATTAAAATAAGGCTGTTAAATTTGGCTTTATAAATTTCCTGCGCCTGGGCAAGAATTTTTCCGGCTTTGGGAAAAGCAAAACCGGAAGACTGGGCTACAGTCGGGGCAGCGGGCATGTTTGTTTGTGTGTCCATTTTGTTTTGGGTTAATTAATCTGTCTTTAGTATAACATTTTTTAAAAAATCTGCTATTTTTTCTTAACTATTGAAAAATTCGAGATATTTTGATATCATTAGCAAAGCTACTTTTGCGGGATTCGTATAACGGTAGTACATTAGCCTTCCAAGCTGATGGCACGGGTTCGACTCCCGTA
>CAIWKW010000082.1 GCA_903913365.1 Candidatus Doudnabacteria bacterium
GCAAAATCGTACCAGCTGGCACTGCCGGAATTTACTATATGATAAGTACCAAAGGCACGGTTATCATGCAAAAGCACGGCCACGGAAGCTGCCAAATCTGCCGCATAGGTAAGACTGTTTATTTCATCACTTACCGCTTTAATACTATCAGAATTTCCGGCTTTATCCAACATAATATCCACAAAACTTTTTTTGGAAAGTTCGCTTTCCCCTTTTGGCCCAAATAGCAAAGCCGTGCGGATAATGTAATATTTTTGGGTATTTTTTGCGACTTCCAACTCGCCCTGATATTTGCTTTGGGCATAAACCGACTTTGGGCTGGGAATGTCAGTTTCCCTGTATTCTCCGGCTTCTCCGTCAAACACATAGTTGGTAGAAAAATGCACCAAAGGAATATTCAGCTCCGCGCAAATTTTTGCCAAATTTCCCGGCACTTGTGCATTGAGCAAAAAAGCAAAATCTTTTTTCTCTTCCGCTCCGTCCACATCGTTAAACGCCACACAGTTGATAATAGCACTTAGCTTGTAGCTGGTAGCTTGTAGGTCTGACTGCAGGGCTTTAATCTTTAATTTTAAATCTTCCGTGTTCGTAACGTCCGCGTCTTCCCTGTCCCAGCCAATTGCGGCGCCTTCAAAAATGTTCATTAGCCGGCATCCCAGCATTCCTTTAGCCCCTAAAATTAAAATTTTATTTTCCATCAAATATTAAATTAGTTTGTGATTGTTCAAAATTTACCGACTCAAATTATTTATAATGTAGGGGCTGCGCTTGCGCGCCCGTTCTTTAATCACGGGCGGCTAAAGCCGGCCCCTACAAAACCGATTATGCCGGCGTAGATTTAAATATTACAATTTTTTTGTTGAATAATTCTGTTCGTAATACTTTTGATAGTCCCCGCTTTTAACCCTTTGCCACCAAGCGGGATTTTTTACGTACCAGCCGATAATTTCCTGGAGTGATTCATCCAGTTTGTATTTCGGGCTCCAGCCTAGCTCCCTGGTTATTTTGCTGTGGTCAATGGCGTATTTTTGGTCGTGTCCGGGGCGGTCGCCAACAAAGTCAATTCTGTCTTCAGGCAAGCTCATTAGTTCCAAAATCTTTTTGACCACTTCCAAATTGGTAAATTCATAATTATCCGGGCCGACAAAATACGTTTCACCGGCTTTTCCTTTTTGCAAAATTAAATCTATGGCACTGCAGTGGTCTTCCACATAAAGCCACTCGCGAATTTGGTTTCCCGGCTTATACACCGGTACGTTTTTCCCTTCCAGTAAATTGGTAATGGCGAGTGGCACCAGTTTTTCCGGAAACATAAATGGTCCTATATTGTTGGTGCAGTTGCTTATGGTTACAGGCAAATTGTAGGTATAGTAATAGGCGCGAACCAAATGGTCGCTGGCCGCTTTGCTTGCCGAATACGGACTGCGAGGATTATACGGCGATTCCTCGTTCCATTTAATTTTTGAATCCAGCGGCAAACTGCCGAACACTTCGTCCGTGGACACGTGATGAAAGCGTTTAATGCTGTACTTTTTTGCCGCCTTAAGGAGCTGATGAGTGCCTAAAATATCAGTCTGAACAAAAACATCAGGGTCCATTACGGAACGATCAACATGGCTTTCCGCCGCAAAGTGCACCACGGTATTTATGCCAGACATTACACCATCAACAATTTTTTCGTCGCAAATATCACCCTTAACAAATTCAATTTTATCTTTTACGCTTTCCAAATTTTCCAAATTCCCGGCATAGGTCAGTTTATCCAAGAC
>CAIWKW010000083.1 GCA_903913365.1 Candidatus Doudnabacteria bacterium
AACCAACGAAATTAATATCGATGTAAAAGTTCTCTCACAGGAACAGGATGCGAGTTATAAAATATTTTTAGAGGGGTATCAGCTTAAGTTAGCTATGGATCAAATCTGGATGAAAATTTCAAACATGGATGCTTATATTCAAAAACATGAGCCGTTTAAGACCATAAAGACAAATCCAGAAAAAGCGAAGCAGGACATAAAAAATATGCAGCTACAGTTAGGCCAAGTTGCGTTGTTGCTGAAGCCGTTTCTTCCTGAAACTAGCGAAAAGATTTTACAAGTTTTGCAAGATCCGAAGTTGGAAAATATTCCTAAATTATTTCCCAGAATCCAATGAGAGAAATTTCAAATGGTGTTGATTCATCCGAGTCAGAAGATAATTTAAGAAGAGCCGAAATAATGCTGGCTTCTTTAGGCATGGTTTTAGAGGATTTGAGAAAGTTTGGGTTGGTTTTGGACATAGGCGCCAGAGGCTGTGAAGTTGAGAAGGCCGCAAGAAGCGTAAAAATAAATTCCGTTGTTTCCGTTGACAGAAGTTTTCCTAAATCCATCATCGATTCAGGGATGAAGGTTATACAGAGTGACGCCAAAAATCTTGATTTGGAAGACAATAAGGTAGATTTGGCTTTGGTTCGAGCCAGCGCGTATTTTTACACGCAAACCGAAGAAGAAACATGGGCTATTCTGAATAATATAAATCGAATATTAAAAAAAGACGGAGAGCAGAGAATTTATCCCGCCAGATTTGGCCATATTGTAAACGGCATATTAAAAGAAATTAATTCTGGACGTTCGGAAGAGTCGTGGATTGAGGGGCTTAGCGATATGGACCCGAAAGATACAAATTTTTATAATAATTTGGCTAATATTCGTTCGGTCGAATTTTTAGAACAACGAGGAATTTTTGTGAAAAAGCGCGAGGGGATAACGCTGAATGCTAATTTAAATTTTAAAGAGTATTTAGCTGTACCAAAATTTTAAAAAAAGAATGGAGGCCGCAGCGGTGCGGCCTCCATAAGGACAGCGGTGTTGGTTCAGCAGGGCCATAGGCCTGCGGTTCCGACAGCCGGTTCAGGGGTGTTGATCTTGGCAGTTGGGTCAATTCGCAGGAGGGCTCCGCAATCCGGATTGGGGCATATGATTTCTCCAACTTCGACTTCTTCATCCCTGAGTAAGTTTTGGTTTTCGAAGGTAGTGGAACAGTTGGTGCACGTAAATGCAACCACCTTTTCCGGGCTGCCCTCATCCATAATAGCAATCGCAAAACATTGAACCATAGTTCCTCCGGGCTATAAATAGCCCAATTAACTATAGGACGTTTATAAAAAAAGCGCAAATATTCGCCACTCAATATTCAAAATTCTATATTCCAAATTCATGCTTATTGATACCCACGCCCACGTAAATTTTAAAAGTTTTGCGGACGATGCCAAGGAAACTCTGCAAAGGGCTTTGGACAATGGCGTTTGGACAATGAACGTTGGTAGCCAAATAGATACTTCCAGGCAAGCCGTTGAATTGGCGAACGAATTTAAAGAAGGCGTGTACGCAGTTATTGGCCTTCATCCAGAACACACCCATTCACAGTATGTGGATGAAGAAGAAACATCTTTTAAATCTCGCGAAGAAAATTTTGATATTAATTTATATTCGGAGTTGGTCAAAAATCCCAAAGTAGTGGGCATAGGGGAGTGCGGGCTTGATTATTACCGTTTGCCGGAAGATAAAAATTTACATATCGAAATAAAGCAGAAACAAATTGAAGCATTTAGAAAACAGATTCAATTTGCCAAAGAGCACGATAAAGTTTTGGTGGTTCACAGCAGGCCGGAAAAAGGCAACGATGAATTATTTGAGGATCTTTTGCAAATTTTAAAAGAATATATTACTCCAACCACCCCGTCCGCCTACGGCGGACACCCCTCCTTATCAGGAGGGGAAACACCCGCCGTCGCTAAAGCTTTGGCGGGCAAGCCGCAGATATCTAAGGATGGCCTGCGGAGCCTCTCCTCCTTTTCAAAGGAGGAGTACCCCGCGAAGCGGGGGGATGTGGTTGGAGCTGGGCTGCGTTTTGAAATCCATAGTTATACTGGTTCGCCGGAATATTTTCAAAAGTTTCTTGATCTTGGCGCATATATATCCTTTAACGGGATCATAACCTTTGACAAGACCGGAAATATGGAACAGTTGGTAAAACTCGCTCCTCTTGATAAAATACTACTTGAAACCGATTGCCCGTATTTAAGCCCCGTGCCCATGAGAGGCAAAAGAAACGAGCCGGTGTTCGTAAAATATGTGGCGGAAAAAGTGGCCGAAATTAAGGGCCTCGCGGTTGATGAAACAGCAAAAATTACAACCGAGAACGCGAGGAGATTGTTTAAGTTGTAGTTTGCCGATTTATCGGCCAATCTTATGAGAGGACTAAAGGATATTAGGTTAAAGCGATATAACTATCAAAGTGACGGTTATTATTTTGTAACTGTTGTGGCAGATGCCAGGCTAAATTATTTTCAAAATAGGAAAGAAGAAGTAAATCTGGAATTAAAAGATCTGGTAAATAAAACGAAAGGATTGAGTCTAGATTTTTCTGTTGTTATGCCCAACCATGTACATATCATCTTTGTTTTGAACTCGTCGGAATTAAAATTAGGAGAAATTGTAAGAAGATTTAAAGCAAAGGTTTCTCATAAGTTTAAAGAATTCATTTGGCAGCCAAATTATTACGAACATGTGATAAGAAATGAAATGGCCTTAAATAGAATAAGAAAATATATTTTAAATAATCCGGAAAAAGAAATTATTGAATTTAAACAATTTTATGAATAGTCCGATAAATTGGTAAGTGTAGAC
This sequence comes from Candidatus Doudnabacteria bacterium, assembly GCA_903913365.1. Classification (GTDB taxonomy): domain Bacteria; phylum Patescibacteriota; class Doudnabacteria; order UBA920; family UBA920; genus PALSA-1336. The sequence goes on from CAIWKW010000083.1 coordinate 2,851, forward strand.
AGGCAATTAAGGGCCGATAAATCGGCAGA
>CAIWKW010000084.1 GCA_903913365.1 Candidatus Doudnabacteria bacterium
ATTATCAACAAGCCGACGGCAGCGTTATTGTTCCCGATGTATTAAAACCGTATGTGGGCAAAGACGTAATAAAAAAATAGCCTGCTCAATGTCAAAGGGAATCTTTGATAACTAGCGCCTGGCTTTAAAACAGTTTGCGAATTAAATCAACATATACTATAAAATCAATTTGCATATCAAAGATTCCCTTTGACACCCCTTCAATTTGTTCAAGTCGGGAGTGGTAATCAGTATTAATTTGAGGCGAACACCATAATGTTTAAAAATAAACGAAAAACCGATTATCAGGTTCGCTTCCAAGACCCAAAATTCCGCCAAAAACTCCAGCAAGCCAGAACTTACAAAAGATTCAAAAAAAGTCTGCCGCTTACGGAAGCAGGCGTAGTGCTTTCAAAAATTGGCCTTGGCTCGTGGACTTCCAGAATTGGCACTCTGCTTGGTTTTTTTGTTTTGATTTACCTGGTGTTTATCCCAAATCTTTTTTTCGTTAAGCACCTCGAAATTAGCGGGGCCAGCCCCGGCAGCCTTTCGGATATTGAACAAATCACCAATTCCTATTTAAACAAAAAAACTCCCTGGCCGCAAAAAAACTTGCTTCTTTTGTCCAAATCAAAGCTGGCGGATTATTTAATAAAAAACGACCAGAAAATATTGAGCATTGATTCAATAAATAAAAATTTTCCTAATTCGCTGGTTATTAATATTTCCCCAAGAATCGATAAATTTGTTGTAACCGCTTCCGGCAGTCCGGAATTTTACAGCATATCCAACGATGGTATAATCACTGGCGTTCTTACCCCCTCGGCATCCGGCACTTTGCCAAGCGGACTCATTTCGGTAAAGCTCACAGGCGGAGAGGATTTATACCCGGGAAAAAACGCCTTAAGTAAAGACCGGGTAAACTTTTTTATTCAGCTGCAGAACAGGCTCCCGGCAATAGCCAAATCTCCGGTGGACTATTTTGAGCTAATCGACTTTCAGAGCCAAAATTTATCGGTTTACACCAAAAGCGGTTTCAGGCTTCTGTTCGATTTAAATTCAGATTTAAACAAGACCCTAAGCCGACTGCAGCTGCTGTTCTCACAATATTCGGATGCCGATATAAAAAATCTGTCTTATGTGGATATGCGCTTTGAAGGCAGGGGATACATTTGCAACATAAAAGCACCATGCTCCGTGCCAAAAATTATTCCTAACATAGAGTCGACTTCAACCCCTAATTAACACTTTTTCTAATCAATTAGGAATATCACCCCCTACCCCCTCTTATTATAAGAGGGGAATCGCAGGGCCTCCCTCCCCTTATTATAAGGGGAGGCTAGGTGGGGATATTAATTATAATTTAAACCATAATTTTTAAATACAATCAAAATGTCAAAACTATTCGTTATTTCCGTTGGCGGATCCAGAGTTAACCCAGGCCAAGTAGATACGAACTTTTTAAAAAAATTTCGTACTTTAATTTTAGACCAAACAAAAAAAAGCAACAGGTTTATTTTAATTATAGGCGGGGGAAAAATTAGCCGACAATACCAGGATGCTTTAAGGCAAATAAGTAAATCAAAAACAGCGGAACTGGATTGGATGGGGATTTACGCCACAAGGTTTAATGCCCGGCTCGTGCAGCTAATGTTCGGCAAGCTGGCAAATGCCAATGTAGTGGAAGACCCCAACAAAAAGGTAATCTTTAAAGAAAAGATACTGGTTGCCGGGGGCTGGACACCGGGACGGAGCACTGACGACGATGCTGTAAGATTGGCCAAAGTTTACGGCACAAGCACTGTAATAAATTTATTTGACCAGGACTACGTATACAACAAAGATCCGCGTAAATTTAAAGATGCAAAGAAAATTGAAAATATTTCCTGGCAAGATTTCCGTAAAATCGTCGGCAACAAATGGGATCCGGGCAAAAATGCGCCGTTTGATCCAACCGCGGCTAAATTGGCTGAAAAACTGAAGCTTAAAGTAATAATCGCCAACGGCAAAAATTTAAAAAATTTAAAAAATATTTTGGCGGACAAAAAGTTTGTGGGAACAACTATCAAATAGGAAAATGGCAGGGGCTGACGGCAACCCCTGCCATTTTTGTTCTGCGCCTTTATCAGGCGTGATCACAGCTGCAGCATTTGACGCCGTCTTTTAAATCGATCCTTACAAGGAACGACAGAACCGTTGACGGGAAGTCGGTATATATCTGCTTGTAGTTTCTCATGCCGCGGATGTAGCCCAATGTCACATCCTCGGCACAAAGCTGGGCGCCTCGTTCATGGATTACTGCCACAATCTGCTCGTCACTCAGCTGTTTCCAATGGTGGGAGCAAGGCTGCTTTTCCTGCTGTACTTCCTGCATAAATCACTCCTTATGTGGACAATTATAAATTAAAACCCCTGCTTTTTCAAGAGGGGTTTAAATTATACTTATAAGCTTACCTGCTTATTTACTGACTTCCTGCCTTCTAATTCACCTTATATTCCGTCACAAAAATGTTGGTGCCGACATATGGACGAACATCCTGGAAAGCCCGCTCATCAATTTGAGTAAAATTTAACGGCATGTCGGGTTTTTTGCCGGAAAAACCGTCGGTCCAAAGCAGCCAAACAGTATCGCCGCTGTGCACGGCTTTGACAAAATCCGGCAGCAAATCGCTATTGGAAAGAAGCGCCACGCCTTCCACGTGGGAAATTTGGCTAACATCTGTCCTGCCTCCGGTAAACAACAGGGGAGATATGCCCGAGGGAAGAGGATAGTAAGTGGACGCGTAATATTTGTAATTAAAAAATTCAAATTGTGAACCCAAAAATACGTGATTGCCCGAAGCAACATTGCTGCCCAAAAACTTTGCCGCTCCGTTCATCCCGGGCTTTGCCGAAATATTTAAGCCGGTCCAATAGTTATTAAAAGCGTAAAAATTAAAAATAATATACACTACCATTAAACAGGAGGCAAGCCATTTGCTTTTTATTTCGGAAAGCCAGGCGGCCAAGGTGATAATAAAGAACGTGCTGGAAAATAAAAAGTAGCGTTCTTCGTAAACCGACGAAGTACTGCCTTTAAGGCGCGCCAAAACTATAAACAAAATTGCGCCGCCAAACGGGGCAAGAGTCGCCAGAAGTACCAGCCACTTTTCAAAATACTGGGTCTTGCGAAAAAATTGCCAGAAAAAGAACAGGCAAAATAAAATTACCACAATCAGCATCTTTTGAGTAAAAGCGTTGGCGTTGTCGTGCCCTATGCCCAGCAAAAACGTCCAAAAAGTTCCCGGTATGCTCCAAATATCCATTCCCGGAATCCAGTAGCCGGCCTGAACCTGCTTGTATTGGAACAGAAATTGCTTGAGCCATGGCAGGAAGAAAATAACAATAACAATATACGATAACAATAACTCCCAGTAACGCTTGAGATTGGATTTATAATGATAGATGTGAAAAATCAGCGCGTACAAACACAACGCGGACATGGTGAACAAAAGATAGTAATGCGTCATATCAATAATGCCCGCGCAAATTGCAAACCACAAATAATTCCACAAATATGATTTCTTTAATTTAATATCCTGCGGAAGGTTAGGCATATTCAACTTTTTATCGTCAAAAAACTGTTTCTGCTTCCTGAGTGCCTTAATTAAAAAGTGAGCCGCCAAAACGGAAAAAAACGCGCCCATGGTGTACATTCTGGCCTCGGTAACGTACTGGAGCTGAAAAGGGTTAATCGCCACCAATAACGCAGCCCAAAGGGCCATTTTTTCGCTTTCAGCATGCCCTGAGCCTGTCGAATGGGTAAACACATCTTTAACCAAAAGCCAAGTAGCCCAAATGGTTAAAACACCAAACAGGATGGAAAATCCGCGGAGCGCCAGTAAAGAATTGCCAAAAGCATAATGCCAAACTTTCAAAAATATATAGTACATCGGCGGGTGAACATCCAGCGCCAGCCTCGTAAACATCTCGCTCCAATTATAACGAATCATTAAAGCCGAAAAAGCTTCGTCGTGCCACAGGGAAATATCCGTATTATGATAAAAACGCAACAAAATTCCTAAAACCAAAATCGCCACTAACCAAAAATATTTTTTCATTTGTTTTTCTTTTGTCATTGCGAGCGCAAAACCGAGAACTTTCGCGAAGCAATCTTTCTTAGTTAAGATTGCTTCGCATGTTACCTGGTATTACGCTCGCAATGACAGTGTTTTTTAAAAATTATTTTGTAAATTTGAAGGTATTTAATACCTTATAAATTAAAGCCTCGGCTGAGTCGTAGGTACATATATTTGTATCACCACACTGCATATCATAACCAAAAACAATGTTTGTATTTTGGTTAGACGGATTTTTTACGACAATTAGATCATAAGGAAGCCCATCTGTAACAAAATAATGGACTGCGGGGATATTACTACCCAATGTCAGGTTTTCCGAATCAAGGCCGCCAATATCTTGAGCGGTTGCCGTAGCAGTTTCAAAATTAATATTTATTTCAAAAC
>CAIWKW010000085.1 GCA_903913365.1 Candidatus Doudnabacteria bacterium
AAATATTAAAATAAATGGTATACTTATATGCAAACAAACCTTTTTGACGTTTTGATTATGAAAATAAGTAAAAAAATTGACGGTTATAAATTTATTGACTTATTCGCAGGCATAGGCGGTTTTCATTTAGCTTTTCTAAATGCCGGAAAAAGGTTGGGTATTGAAAATAAGTGCGTTTTTGCAAGCGAGTGGAATGAAGCGGCAAGAAAAACCTACGAACTTAATTTTCGGAAAATTGATCCTGATCTATTTTATTCAAACAATTTTGCCGGTGACATAACTAAAGTTAATGAAAAGGATATTCCCGATTTTGACATACTCACCGGTGGATTTCCTTGCCAACCTTTCAGTCAGGCGGGGTTCAAAAAAGGCTTTGCCGATTCAAGAGGAACCCTATTTTACGATATTGTAAGAATAATTAAAGAAAAGCAGCCCAAAGCATTTTTTCTGGAAAATGTGAGGCATCTTTTAAAACATGACAATGAAAATACGTTTGCAACCATCAAAAGAGTCATAGAAGACGAACTGGGGTACTCTTTTTATTATAAAATTGTAAAAGCTTCTGATTTTAACCTACCTCAACATCGCCCTCGTTTATTCATGGTGGGCTTTAGGGACAAGGATATTAAATTTGAATTTCCTGAACCAGTAAAATTAACCAAAACTCTTTCCGAAATTTTTAAAGCGAACTGTTTAAAAACCGTCGGTTATACCTTGAGAGTCGGCGGTAGGGGTTCTCATATAAAAGACCGAAGGAATTGGGATTCGTACATGGTAGACGGAAAAGTCAGAAGATTAACATCCGTTGAGGGTAAAAGAATGATGGGTTTCCCCGAAAATTTTAAATTTCCGGTCTCTGAATCCCAAGCCATGAAACAACTGGGAAATGCGGTGGCAGTTAAGGCTATACAGGCTACAATAGAACAAATAATTAAGTCACTTGAGCAAAATCAATATGGCAACAGGAAACAAGGGCGAGTGGAGCGAATTTTACGCGTTCCTCAAATTATTGGGAGATAGAAAGCTTTTTGCTGCAGATTCGGATTTGGCTGTAATTCCGGAAAAGTATTTTGACATTTTAAAAATAATAAGATACGAGGCAAAGACTGGCAAAAAAATTTACGATATAACCGGTCCCGATGACAAAATCAAGGTATTAACCGAAAACGATCTTGTCCTGACCGTAATTGACTCAAAAAAAGTACGCTCCAAAGTTTCCGGTATATTTGAAAAAATAAAAAACGAAACGGATACAACTTTTGAAATTCCATTGGCTGCCGAAGCTATGGGGGATTTGCGTTGCACTCAAATTAAGGCCGAAAGCCTACAAAAATCGGACATCTTTTTGGTTGTCCACGACAGAATATCTACGGTCATTACCGAGCAAGGTTTTAGTATAAAATCAATGTTGGGTGGCCCTTCTACACTTCTTAACGCTTCAGGAGCCACTAATTTTACATTTCAAATCAACGACCTGAAAGCGGCCACTGAAAGCATTAATTTGATTGGTGGGGGTTCAAAAATTAGGGAAAGAACCGAAAAGATTTATAAAGCGGGGGCGGCGATTGTTTTTAAGGGAGTTGAAAACGAAAATTTTAAAAGAAATTTAAGAAAAATTGATACCGCTTTTCCCGAAATAATGGCGGAAATAATTTTAGCCTATTATCAGGGAAAAGGAAGAACAATGGCCGAACTTGTAGCAAGCCTGGAAGAAAACAGGATATTGCAAACCAAATATGATTTAAGCAGAGCAGATTACGAATTTAAGATTAAAAATTTTCTTGTCGCTATTGCTTTGGGCATGACTCCAAATAGAGAGTGGAACGGTCTAACCTCGGCTCAGGGCGGCTATATAATTGTAAAAGAAAATGGCGATTTGGTTTGTTACCATCTTTATAACAGGGACGAATTTCAGGAATATCTTTATAAAAACACGAAGCTGGAAACGGCGAGCACCAGCAGGCACGAATTCGGTGACGTTTATGAGATTGACGGAAAAAAATATATGAGGTTAAATTTACAAATTAGGTTTGTAAAATAGTATGGATAAGTTCACAAAAGAGGTGCGTAGCGCAATGATGTCCCGGGTCAAAACATCAGGAACGGATATCGAAAAACTGTTAATTGAAATAGTCAGGCCATTTTGGAAAGTTGAAAGATACAGAAAAAATGTTAAAAGTCTTCCTGGTAAACCGGATATATTATTCCCCAGATCAAAAATTGCGGTTTTTGCCGATGGAGACTTTTGGCACGGAAAAAAATTCAAAAAATGGGGGCCAAAAGTCCCTATTTTTTGGCGTAAAAAGATTACTGGAAATATTTTACGTGATAGACAACAAAGCCAAACTTTAAAGAAGGCAGGATATAGAGTATTGCGTTTTTATGGCTCGGATATCAAGAAAAAGCCCAAATTCATACGCTCGTTAATAGCCAGAAACATTGGATAAGGCCGCTATTGTATCATTAGCGGCTTTTTAAATCTACAGTTTATCAACTTGACAGACATTTAATTATGAGTAAAATAGACTTATAACAAGACTAGATATTCAAATGCAAGTGACTTAAGTTCAATAATCATTCATATTTATGGTTAATTTAGAAAACGAGACAAAAGAAGTCAGGTTCAAAAGAGTTGCCGAACGACGTGTTCGCACCGTTCTACGTAATCTTAGGATATTAGGGAATTGTGGAAACCGGGGCAATTATTCCTATTCGGAAATCGATATACGCAAGATATTTTCGGAAATCGATCAGGCCGTAAAAGACTCGAAAGCGAAATTCCATCTTCCTAAGGAAAAAGAATTCAAATTATAATTATATATGAATTTAAAAAACAAACAGCTGGTATATGAATTTGCCAAAACAGAGGGCGGGGAAGAAATAGGTTTTAACGATTCTGTTACGACCACTTTCAAAGGGCATCCGGCATATTCTCTTGCGCGGGAGTCTATTCAAAATATAATTGACGCCATAGACGATAAAACTAAGCCCGTCATAGCCGAATTTAATTTAAAAAAAATAAAGGGCCATGAATTACCGGATTACGGGCAACTGGCCGAAGTTTTCGAATGCTGCAAAAAATATTATAACAATAACCAATCCAGCGTAGACTTTTTTTCAAAAGCTCATAAGGCTTTAAAGCAAAATCAAGAGATAAACATATTGACAATCGCTGACTATAACACGATTGGAATGCCGGGAGACGACGATGATATAAACGGAAATTATTATAACTTTTTGAAGTCATCTGGGGCGAGCCAAAAAAGTGGGGGGTCGGGAGGCTCTTTCGGTCTAGGTAAGGGGGCATACTATGCGGCATCCTCTTTCCACACTATTTTTGTTTCAAGTATTTATGGTAAAGATAAACACGTATTTCAAGGAAAACTGAGATTGGTTACCCATAAAAGGAACGGAATTAAATACCAGTCCACAGGTTCTTTTGGTTATGAAAAACAATTGCCAGTCAGAAATATTAACGATATACCGGCTTTGTTCAGGCGCACTGAGAAAGGGACCGACATTTCAATTATTGGGTTTTATGAAACGGCTAATTGGGAAGAGGTAATTACTTTTTCAGTTCTTACAAATTTTTGGCTCGCTATTCTTAAAAACAAACTAGTTGTTAGGGTTGGTAATCTTGAAATTTCCTCCAAAACACTAGACAAATTGATGTTTGATAAATTTAATGAGTTTGACAAGGAGACCGACGATAATCAAAACCCTTTACAACCATATATGGCATATATTAGTGAAAGTAGTATTGTTTTTAGAGAGTCGCTACCAGTGCTTGGTCTGGTTTCTTTAAAGATTTTGCTAAAGGAGAATTACAATAAACGCGTATCCTTTTTTAGGTTGACAGGCATGCAAATAAAAAAAGTTAAATATCCACTTCCAAATCCTTTTTCGGCCGTGTTTGAGTGTGATAACGAAGAAGGAAATACAATTTTACGAGCAATGGAAAACCCACAACATAATCAGTGGGACCCTGAAAACGCAAGAGAAAAAACCGACGAGATTTACAACAACTCAAAAAAAGCGGAAAAAGAGATGAGGGAATTTATTCGGGCTTCTTTAAGACAAGTTTTTACTGCAAAAGACGACGAGGAGCTTAACGTTCCCGGCCTATCAAAATATTTGTCTATCCAGACCCAGGAAGATTCGGCTGTCTTAACAGGAGCGGGTATAAACGGAAAAGAAGCTGGCAAAAGTGAGGAATTTTCAAATGAAACGGCACGTGAAGTTGGTATCGATAATGCGGTAAAGCCTGAGGTTGAAGCGGCCCATCAGATTAAGGTAATCAAAAAAAACACAAAAGTTTCAAGAAAAGGAGACAAGAAAATCGAAGAGGGGGATTCAGGGGGCGGTGGTGGAGATGTTGATAGTGAAAAAAAAGGCGATGAAGATCTTAACGGAAAACCAGGGCGGCTTTTAAAGGATGTGGCTTTGCGTTCTTACGCTTTTACGGACAAGAACAGTTCAACTGGCCATATGATTGTTCTCCGCGGCACAGCCGGTTTAAAAGTTTCTCTTGCTGTCGCTGCGGGAACTGACGATTCTCTCGGTTCCGTGTTAATAAAAGATGCCGAAAGTTCAACAGGCTCTAAATTAGACATCACAGAAAATAAAATTTCTGGTATTAGAATAGGCATCGAGGGCTCGGAAAAAATAATTGTTCACTTTGCAGACAACGAAAGATACTCATTAAGTATGCAAGCATATGAAGATAAATAAATTATCCTTGCCGCATCCAGTGCTTGGCTTGGGTGACGATGTCACCGGAGATTATGTAGCTAGTATGGATGTTGTAATGGGAAAAGACAATATACTGCTTAACATAACAAACAGTCTGTCGAATAAATCTTTGGAAGAAATGATTACAATTGGTGACGCAAATTTCTGTGTAGATGTAAATTGCAGAAAAACTCTTTTTCGACAGACTTATTCAACTCAAAATTTAAGACAACAAATTAAAATAGACTCTGGTTTTCTTAGGGATAAAGTTCTGGTAAGTTTTTACATTTTAGCTGTGAACGATATAAAAAATTTCGCACCAACGGGTACCAACTCCGATTACGAAGGCCGTTTTTTTTCTGTACGCGCAGGTGATGTACTGGGTTATGGCGGAGACTCGGAGTTCATTGCATCAAAAAGATGGGAGGATCAAAGAGGTATTTCATCATTTTTGGTAATACGACCTGGGGAAAATAAAAAAGGTCCTTATTCAATTGATTTAAATTGCAACAAAATTGTTGTGACTTTAAATAAAGAAGATTATGCGTCGTTTCGTACCGCTTCGGAATCGGGTTTTGACGACATTTTCCTTACCTCAATTGTTTTACCGGTTTTGATTTACGCTTTGAATCAAATGCGCGAAAATGATGAACTTTACGGTGATTGGTCCTGGTATCAGCTACTGGATTTTAGAATTAAGAACGACAAAGAATTGGGCTCACTCGAATTCGAACCAGAAAACATACCAAATATAGCACAGCTTCTTCTTGCAAACCCACTCGGGAGGACTCTTTTGAAATTAAATTCACTAATTGAAAATTCATTTGAGGTCGAATAATACTATATGACTAACCAAAAAATTATAAAAATGGGTGTGTTGGAGAAGCAGCAAGAAAAGCTAATGAATAGCCAGTCTTTTACAGATCGATATGAAAAAAACGAACCAATTTTTTCCGAGCAAGACTGTCTGGAAAATCCCGATATTATTGCACCGGAAAAATTAAAATTTCTAGTACCCGATGCAGGCGGCCACAACGACGCAGAAAACGCAAAATTGAT
>CAIWKW010000086.1 GCA_903913365.1 Candidatus Doudnabacteria bacterium
CCCTCCCTCTCCGCCAGAATAAATTAAATTTTTATGGATATTCCTTTGCATGTAATATTTGTCGAAGCTTGGATAAAAAAGGGGAATAAAATTCTTTTGGCAAAAAGATCGTCCAAAGACGATCAGGCTGCGGGCAAGTGGGCTCTTCCTGGAGGCAAGGTTGAGGCTGGGGCTAAAAATAATATTATTGAAGAAGCTCTTAAACGAGAGGTGGCTGAAGAAGTTGGCGTAGAAATAGAAAATTTTCGCTATTTTTTTAGCAGAGCTTTTGTACGTTCAAGCGGACATCATGTGGTTGCCCTATCATTTTTGGTTGATTATGTTTCGGGAGAAGCCAGGCCTTTAGAAGATCAGGATGAGGTTAAGTGGGTTACTGTGGAAGAGGCTGAAGTTTTATTGGATGACCATTGGAAAGAAGTTATTAGCGCTTTGAAAATTTTTTAAATTAAAATATTTAAGATAACTCTAATGCAAAACAAAACAATTTTGATTAGCGGGGGGACAAGTGGAATTGGCAAGGCTATGGTCTTGCAACTTTTAAAAGACGGCTATAACGTTTCCACCTTTGCCCCGCAGCCGCCGAGTGTGAATGCTTTTATTAAAGAATTGTCCCAAATTTTTGATCCGGCTAGCTTTTTAATTCAGGCCGGCGACGTAACCAAAGAAGCTGGTTTGAAAAAGATTGTTTCCGCTACAGTTAAAAAATTTAAGAAAATTGATATTTTAATTAATAACGCGGGCTACGGAATTTTTGCCGAGGCCGACAAAATTAATGTTAAAGCGTATCAGGACATGTTAAATGTAAATGTCGTAGGCATGGCGCAACTAACCAAACAGGTTTTGCCTTACATGAAGGAAAAGAAAAAAGGTTTAATGATAAATATTGCTTCCGTGTCGGGCAGATGGTCTTTCCCCAGGTCGGAATTTTATAGCGCCACAAAATATGCGGTAATGGGTTACAGCGAAGGCCTGCGCCAGGAACTGGAAAAATTTGGTATTAGAGTAACTACAGTTTGTCCGGGTATGGTAAAAACTCATTTTTTGACCAAGGAAGAATATGATATAAGAATGAAAAATTTGTGGAAAGGCAAAGAGCCTGCCAGAATGGAAGCGGAAGACGTAGCCAGAACCGTGAGTTTTATTTGTAAGGAACCGGACAGTGTTGAAATTAGAGATATACTGATCATGCCTTTTGAAAGATAATAATTTTGTGATTGTCATTGAAATGACAATCGCTTACTGTCATTGCGAGTGCAAGACTGAGAACTAACACGAAGCAATCTTATTCAAGGAAGAAATTGCTTCGTCGCCTCGACAAGTCGGGGCTCCTCGCAATGACATAGATAATAGTTAATCCAATCTTAATAAATATATGAGCAAAACTTATTTTGGCGACGAGACAAAAAAAGCTTTAAAGAATTTTCCATTTTCCGTGCATCCGGTGAAAATGGAATTTATTTTGGCACTTGTAAAAATAAAAAAAGCCGCGGCCATTGCCAATTTTAAAGCTGGCAATTTCAGCCAGCCTATTAAAACTGCAATTGTGAAAGCCTGCGACGAAATACTTTCGGGAAAATTTAAAGATCAGTTTCCTTTGTCGTCTTTTCAGGGCGGAGCGGGCACGGCTATTCACATGAATGTAAATGAGGTAATTGCCAACCGCGCCACGGAAATATTGCTGACGCAAAAAAAGAACATTACTGTTCATCCAAACAATCATGTTAACCGCAGCCAGTCCACCAACGATGTAAATCCGTCTGCTATTAAAGTTGCATCGGAGTTGTTGTTAAAGCAGCTGGATATATCTTTGGCAGGTTTAATCCAAACCTTTGAACAGAAAGCAAAAACTTATGCCAAAGTGCTCAAATTAGGACGCACTCACATGCAGGATGCAGTGCCAATAACTATGGGCGCGGAATTTCAATCCTATGCCGATAACTTAAAGCAAGACAGGCAAAATCTTTTGCAGGCAGCTAAGTATGCGGGAATGCTGAATTTGGGAGGCACGGCAGTAGGCAATAGTGCCAATGCCAGCCCAAAATATATTAAAGAAGTTTATGCGGAACTGAATAAAATTACTAAAGGCAGGTTCAAGCCGGCAAATAATCTAATAGCAAAAACTTCCGGCCAAACGGATTTTGTCATTATTTCCCAGGCTACTGCAACCTTGTGCGTAAATTTATCCAAAATTGCCAATGACTTTAAATTTATGTCCTCCGGACCGCGCGGGGGAATTGGAGAAATAATTTTGGCGGAACTGCAAAAAGGGTCTTCCATTATGCCGGGCAAAGTAAATCCGGTAATGCCGGAAACCATGAACCAGTTGTATTATTTGGTTTCGGGAAATAACTTAACCATTGAAAGAGCAGTGGAAGGGGCGCAGATGGAACTTGGGGTAATGATTCCGGTTATTGCCGACAGATTGCTCGAATCTATTCAGTTGACTGCCCAGGCGGTTAGGCAATTCGATAAGCTTTGCGTATCGCGCCTTAAAGTTGATGCCAAAAAATGCCGTGAGCATTTGGAAAATTCCACAGCTTTTTCCACATTCTTAACCCCAAAATTTGGTTATGACAAAATTAGCCAGTTGGTTAAAGAAGCCGTGGCAAAAAATGTTTCCTTTAAGCAGGCTGTAATAAATAGCGGGCTAATGAAGGAAAAAGACTGGCAAATTTTTGTTAAAGAAGTTACCAGTAAAATCTTATAATAGATGCTGACACAACCGACAATTTTTGCTTTTTTTTCCGTTGTGGTGGGGCTTTCTTGCTTCTTTCCATACATGCGCGATATTTTTTTGCGTAAAACCACGCCGCATATTTATTCTTGGTTAATTTGGGCAATGTTGCAAATAACCGGAGCAATTGCCATGTTTAGCTCGGGCGCGGGATGGGGAGTTACCCCGCTAATTTTGGGAGCGGTTCTTTGCATTTCTGTTTTTTTACTCTCTTTTAAGTATGGTACTAAAAATATTACCGGGTTTGATCTGGTCTGTTTAATTAGTGCTTTGGCTGTTTTTTGTTTTTATTTATTTA
>CAIWKW010000087.1 GCA_903913365.1 Candidatus Doudnabacteria bacterium
GAAAAAAGAAGAAGACAACAAGGTTCGGAAGGCGATCGCGATCGCAATGAATTCGACCAAAAAGTGGTGGAAGTGAAAAGAGTTACGCGCGTAGTTGCCGGCGGAAAAAGAATGCGTTTTCGCGCTTTGGTGGTTATTGGCGACCATAAAGGAAAAGTTGGCATGGGCTTAAAAAAAGGAGCCGATGTTTCCGAGAGCGTAAACAAAGCCGTTAACGCCGCCAAAAAGAATATGATTACTCTTCCTTTGGTGAACGAAACCATTCCGCACGTTTTGAACATAAAATATAAATCCAGCAGCTTAATGCTTAAGCCGGCCAGGCCGGGTACCGGTGTTATTGCCGGCGGAGCCGTTCGCAGCGTTATGGGGCTTTCCGGTGTGAAAAATGTTGTGGTCAAAATGCTTGGCAGCAACAACAAAGTAAACAACGTTAAAGCGGTATTCGCGGCATTCAAGAAAATGAAGAGCAAAGAGCAGTTGGCGGCTTTAAGGAAATAACTAATTTATTTTACGAAGTACGAATTAATACGAACTTACGAAAGGTAAGTTCTCCGAGTTCGTACGTTCGTAAAGATTCGTACTTCGTAAACTCATATGATTAAATTACACGAACTTAAAAAGAATCCAAAGTCAGTGCACCGCAGAAAAGTTGTGGGTCGCGGTCTTGGAAGCGGACACGGAACATACGCCACCCGCGGTAACAAGGGACAAACCAAGCGCACCGGTCACAGCAAAATGCCGGCGGTATTTGAAGGCGGACGCCAGCCGCTTGTACGCCAATTGCCTAAGTCCAGAGGTTTTAGGGCTATTTATGTCAAAGCTGTGCCGTTAAGCCTTTCCAAACTGAGCGTTTTTAAAGATGGTGATACAGTTGACTTAAAAGCTTTGAAAGGCAAGCATCTGGTTGATGTAAATGCCGCCAAAGTCAAAATTTTAAAAGGTGAAATTAAAAAAAGCTTAAATATAAAGTTGCCCGTATCGGCCTCGGTTAAAGAAGCTGTTGAAAAAGCCGGCGGTAAAATTTTATAATTTACGAAGTACGAACAGGTACGAACGTACGAAAGCGTAGGTTTAACCAGTTCGTAAGTTCGTAAAAATTCGTATTTCGTAAAATCCATATGAACAAACTAAGTTTAATCTGGAAAACCAAAGACCTTCGCAACAAGATATTAATTGTGCTGGGTCTTTTATTATTGACCAGGGTTTTGGCTCACGTACCGATTGCCGGAATTAATGTTACCGGCCTTAAGGCCTATTTACAGCAAAGCCAATTTTTTAACTTGCTTGATATCTTTTCCGGCGGCGGTCTGACCAATTTTTCCATTGCCATGCTTGGCGTTGGCCCTTACATTACGGCGTCCATTATTATGCAGCTTCTGACTATTGTTGTCCCGTCTTTTGCGGAAATGCAAAAAGAGGGCGGGGAAGCCGGACGCGCGCAGATCAATCAATATACCCGCTACATTACCATTCCTTTGGCCATACTTCAGGGTTTTGGCACCATTCGCTTATTGCAAACTCAGGGTGGAGCTGCCGTACTTGGTACTTTCAGTCCGTTCCAATGGTTTATGGTTTTACTTTCCGTTACCGCAGGAACAATGCTTATGATGTGGCTCGGTGAAATTATGTCAGAGTTTGACGTGGGTAACGGAGTTTCTTTAATAATTTTTGCCGGTATTGTTGCCAGACTGCCTTCTAATTTTGGCTTTTTAACCAGTTGGTACGATTCAAGCAAACTGCCCATTGTGTTGGCTTTTTTGGCCATGATTTTAATTGTTATTGCGGGCGTGGTGCTGGTTACGGAAGCACAAAGGAATATTCCTATTGCTTATGCCAAGCGCGTACGCGGCAATAAAATGTTCGGTGGAGTGGATACCCACTTGCCGCTTCGTTTAAACCAAGCCGGAGTTATTCCAATTATTTTTGCCATTTCCGTTATGTTGTTTCCGGCAATGATTGCCCAGTTTTTTGTTAACGCCAGAAGCGGAGTTTTAGCAAATTTGGCTCAAAAAACCATTAGCCTGTTCAGCTCTCAGGGTTTGTTTTATGCAATAACCTACTTTATTTTGGTAATGGCGTTTACTTATTTTTATACAGCTGTTGTATTTAATCCTGAAGAAATTGCGGAAAACGTCCAAAAAAATGGCGGGTTTGTTCCGGGCCTTCGTCCGGGAACTCAAACTGCGGATTTCTTAAGCTCGGTACTTAACCGCATTACCTTAGCCGGCGCTTTCTTTTTGGCTGTTATTGCCGTGTTGCCTTTAACCTTGCAATATTTTACCGGCACAACCAGCTTAACCTTTGGCGGTACTTCTCTTTTGATTGTGGTTTCCGTGGTTATTGAAATTATCAAAAAAGTGGAAGCCCAGCTGACCATGCATGACTACGAGGGTTTCTAATTTAGATAGACACGGATAAATAACAGATTAACAAGGATGTGGTCAGTTGTAGTTTGCCGATTTATCGGCCACGTAGCATCATTCCCAAACCATCAAAAACCTGCCATACTATTGGCAGGTTTTAAATTTACCCGCCAAAATTTTGCGGCGGTAAATTATCAAGACTTTGTTAGTAGAGGTTAATTTAAAAATTAATTCAGCTCAAGATAATTGGGCAAAATTTAGAAGGGTTAAATGATAAAAGTAATTTTATTCGATTGCGACGGGCCGATAATTAAGCGAGATAAATACTTTAGCCAGCGGTTAATGGATTTGGGTATTAAGCTTGATATTCCAAAAATCCAAGATTTTTTTAATAATCAATTTTTGTTGTGCGAAACAGGCAAAGCGGATTTAAAACAGGAGCTTGAAGGCAGAATTAAAGACTGGGGCTGGAATAAATCTTTGGAAGAATTGCTTGATTTTTGGTTTTTCGGAGAGGCGACAATTGACCATCAAATGGTGGAAAATATAAAAGATTTGCGCAAAAAAGGAGTAAAGTGTTATTTGGTTACGGATCAGGAAAAATATCGGACAGCATACTTATGGAAAACTTTAGGTTTGGAGAAGGTGCTGGAAAAATTGTATTCGTCCTGTGAAGTCGGTTTTTTAAAGAAACAGCCGGAATTTTGGGAAAAAATATATCAGGATTTTAACGAATATTCTAAAGATGAGGCATGGGTGATCGACGATGATAAAAAGGTAATTGAAGTTGCCGATAATTTTGGTTTTAAAACAAATTTTTATGAGGACTTTGAAAGTTATAAAAAAATTGTTGAAACCTTAACTCAATAAAAAGCATGAAAGAAGTTGAAATTAAAATCCAGGTTGATAATTTGGAGGAAATTGCACAGCTTTTGGCCAAAAAAGGATGTGTTTTTACCCAAGCTTTTACTCAGGATGACATTGTTTATATTCCGAACAATGAACCAACGGTTCCGGTGCCTGCCGGGGTAAATGTGCTAAGAATACGGAGGGAAGCCGAAAAAACCAAATTTACCTTAAAGAGAAGCGATGTAGATAATCATTTATCCAAGCTTGAGTGCGAGCTGGAGATTTCCGACCCCGAGCAAATGGAAAAGATTATTGGGCTGCTTGATTATAAAGAAATTGCCCATACCACAAAAACCCGTAGAATCTGCAAAATTAATGATTTTGAAATTTGCCTTGACCATGTAAACGAACTTGGGGATTATTTGGAAATAGAAAAGATAACAGACGAAAATCCTCTGGCAGTGCAAAAAGAGATGCTTGATTATTTATCTGCCCTTGGAGTTGACGTTAGCAAGAGAGTTGGGGTGGGTTATGATGTATTATATGTCAGAAAACTTAACTCCAAGTAAAATTCCATGGATAACAAACAATTTGAAAATCTAATAACCCAAGCGGTTGGAGCTTTGCCTGAAAACATCCGCCAAAAAATAAGCAACGTGGAAATTGTGATGGAAGAAGGGGAGAGCCCGAATAACGGTTTATTCGGACTGTATCATGGCGTCTCCCAGCTAAATCGAGGCTCTGCTTACGGTATGAGCCCGACTTTGCCCGACAAAATTACCATTTGGAAAGGAACAATAGAAAAATTTGCCGGAGATCCGTTGAACATCCCTTCCCTGGTCCGCCGCGTGGTTTGGCACGAAATTGGCCATCATTTTGGCTTTGATGAGCCGGGTATAAGGAAGCTGGAGGAGAAATGGGCCAAAGAGGGCAAGGTTTAGAAAGCTAAATTTGTAAAAATATCTGAAAATATTTTCTATATTATAACTCACGGCCGTGAGTTATAATATAGAAAATAAAAAAATTAAAATAAAAGAATCTTATTATGGCCAGTAGGGGAAAATTGTTGAGTGAGTTTTTAACCGCCGTGGGCAACGCGAGTGGGTTTTTTGAGTGGCCGCTTGAATATACTGAGGCCTGGCGGCGAAAGCAGTTAACCGGGCCAAAGAAAAAATACTATCCGGTATTGTGGAATGCAAAAAAACAGGGTCTTGTTAGGCAAGTAAGTAAAAACGGGAAAAAATTTTTACAGCTTACAAAAAAAGGCGAGCTGCAAAAGTTGGTTGTTTTGATGAATGTAGTTAAGCAGGAGAAGTGGGACGGCAAATGGCGGCTGGTTATATTTGATATACCGGAAGACGCTCATGACAAGCGAGACAGACTGCGTTCGTTATTAGAGAAACACGGATTTATAAAGTTCCAAGCAAGCGTTTTTATAAATCCATACCCTTTAAACAGGGAAGCTGTTGCTTATTTAAAGGAGGTTGGCCTCATGCCTTTTATTCGAATAATAAAAGCCGAAGAAATGGATAGTGATGAGGATTTAAGGAAAAAGTTTGATTTAATATAATCTATACTATTATTCACGGCCGTGAATAATAGTATAGATTATATTAAAGGTTTGAA
>CAIWKW010000088.1 GCA_903913365.1 Candidatus Doudnabacteria bacterium
AAACTTTCAGTTTATGGGAAAATTCCGTTTCGGAAAATTTGTACTGGGTTTGGGCGGACTGCCCGGCCCGGTGCGAATACAATTCTTTTTTTTCCAAAACCGCGGGACGATTTTCACGGACCAATTTAAATGTCCCGGAAGGATTGGTAAACACCAGCACGTCCTGGTTGCCCTGTTTTTGCGGTCCGTCGGAAGTTTCCAAGATTAAATCTTCGTGTGTTAAAGAAACATTTTTAAAATGCTTCTTTGCCGCATCGACTAACTGCTCCCATTTTTCGTCTTGCATAAATTTATTCAGATTTACTGATGAAAAGATTTTACAGATATCTGCAGATTCTATATAACTACAATCGAAGGGAATCTGTAGTCATCTGTAAAATCCGCCAATCTGTATATCGGAATTAATTATTGTAGCAGGCTGCCATAGCTGCTGGAAAGCGAGCTAAACGCAAACGGCACAATAAACAGCGCGGCGAGCAAAGGAAGTACCACCAAAATTATTGTAATATACAAAGACCACTTCATATAATTTTTGGTCTTGCGCGTATTTTCGTAAATTTTGAACAACAATTCCCTATCATTTAATAGTTGCTCATCAGACGGAGCCTTGGCGAAGTCGGACTGATTTATGATATGTTCGGTCGATTGATTTTGATTGGTTTCCATAAATTATGTTTAACCTCCTCCTGGTGTCGTTAAAATTAATTTTTCTTCAAAAAATTGATCTTTGTATGTACAGTTTGATATAAAAGCGCCTGGTGAATATTTCCCCAGGTCTTCATTTGGGCGATGCGAAATCTTTCCACCTATATTTACGCATTCCACGTAATTTTTGGGTACCCTTAGACCCAAAACCCACTTTATAGGTGCAAAAAAGTACCAGCAAACCAATATTATTAAAATAGCCAACGTAGCTATTATTGATTTTTTAATTTTTATTTCCTTTCTTTAATTATTGTACCACAAATGAATCAGTAATTTAAGTTTATCTGTAATATGAACGGCCGTTCTTTTTATAGACATATGTCATTTTAAACCAAAATGTTTTTTTAAAGCCTTATCGTCGTCCATTTCTTCTACCTTAATAATCCTTATATATTCAATTAGTTTGGTTTCTTGCAGATATTTTATTGCTTCCCTGTTTAACGGATAGGGATTAATGTAAACACTAGCTTGCAGCTTAAAAAAATTGTTAATTTTTAACAGCCGCCTCAATTTATTTCTTTCGGCCTTTGTATCTTCAGGGATATCAAAAATTATTAAACGCCATTTACCGTCCCACTTTTCGGCTACAGGGAGCTTGGCTCTTTCAAGCAAAGCTTCAAGCTGGCCTTTGCTTGTTAAGATTGTAAATCTGCTCCCCGCATCCTCTTTAAACTTTATCAATCCCTTTTGAACCAAATAATATACTGTTTTCCGATAATTATTATATGGCATGTTGTACAAAAATTTTCGTTTAAAATTACCGGAAGTCATAAAAGGAGACATTAAATCTCCTGCTGCCAGAAGGTAAAGAAGCACTTTACTGGTAAAAGTTAATTCTTTTTTATTTTTATTCATAGTCTATATTCTGAACGGCCGTTAATTTTACAGACAAATTTATATTAACTTATTTTTGGCAATTTGGACAGAACGATCCCGTTCGGCCGCCTAGTTTAACACTTTCAATAATAGTTCCGCATTTTTTACATTTCTGCCCGCTTCGGCCGTAGACAAAATGAAACTTGCCCATTTGGCCGACACTTCCGTCCGTGCGGATAAAATCACCGACGCTGGAGCCTTTGGCTTTAATGGCCTGCATTAGCACTAACTTGATCCATCGATATATCTTTCTTAATTCTTGATTCTTGATACTTGCTACTTTTCTCGTTGGTCGAACTTTAGCATGAAATAAAATTTCATCGCTGTAAATATTGCCTATGCCGGCCACAAACTTTGGATCCATCAGTAATTGTTTAATTCCTATTTTCTTGCTATTCCAATTTTTGACGGCCGTAAAAAATTGGATGAAGGAGTATTTTTTACCCAAAGGCTCGGGGCCGTATTCCAAAAGTTCTTTTACTTGGTCAATTTCGTCGTCGCGTACAATTTTTAAATAGCCGAATTTACGCACATCGTTAAAATATAAAATACTGCCGTCGGTAAAATAAAAAATCACGTGCGTGTGTTTGGAAGGAAGCAGCGTTAATGGCGCATTCGGTTTATTTAACAAACGATATTTTCCGCCTGTTATGGCTCGTTGTTTTTTGTCCTCAAAAATAAACTGCCCGGTCATTTTTAAATGAACCAGCATGGCCAGCGGCCCGCTGAAATCGAAGATTAAAAGTTTTGCCCTCCGTTTTACGGAAACAATCTTTTGTACTTTTAATAAGCTTATAAACTTATCCGCTGACCGCTTATCGGCTTTTCTAAAATTGCTCACAGTACCCGGCCCCACGGCCACCATTTTAGGCGCGTTAACAATAACCGTTTTAATGGTTTTGTTTTTTAGCTTCCGATTAAGTTCGGAAACAATAGTTTGAACTTCTGGCAGTTCGGGCATAAAGAATAATGACAAAAATTAAAAAAATGACATAATTGACAAAAATGTAAAACATCGTAGCAACGCAATCCTGCGGAGCTATTTTTATTATTTTTGCTCATTTTTGTCATTTTTGCTCATTTCTATTATACCATCAAAAACCTTAGGCATGCTATAATACACCCAATGAAAAACTTCTTAAATTCCATTCCCCATAAATTTACGCCTGAGCAAGAGAAACTTTTGTTTAAGGCTTTTGAATTTGCCAAAAAGGCTCATGAAGGACAATTTAGGAAAAATGGCGAGAATTATTTTATCCACCCCTCTGGCGCGGCAATTATTTTAGGACAATTTTTTCCCGACACCTCAACTCTGGCGGCAACACTGCTTCACGATGTTCCGGAAGATACCAAAGTCACTCTTAAAGCCATAGAAGCGGAATTTGGACCGGAAATTGCCCGTTTAATAGACGGCGTTACACAGCTTGGCCATGTAAGAATGAAAAACAGCAAAGATAAATTTTATGTGGAGAATTTACGCAAACTGTTTATTGCCACCAGCCAGGACATTCGGGTAATTTTAATCAAACTGGCCGACCGCATGCATAACATGCGCACTATTGAATTTATTCCCGTTGAAAAACAGTTAAAAGTTGCCAAGGAGACTTTGGAAATTTACGCCCCCATTGCCGGACGCTTGGGCATTGGTGCCTGGAAAGACGAACTGGAAGATTTGTCGTTTAAAATTGTTTACCCCAAGGAATACGAAGAAACAAAAAAACTCCTGGACGAAGAGTTAAAAAACCGGGAAGAAAGTTTAAAAGAGATAGAAAAAAGTCTAACCCATATTCTCCGAACCGAAGGCATTAAATTTTTAAGCATTACCGGCCGGGTTAAACGCCTGTATTCGCTGTTCCGCAAACTTGAAAAATACGACAACGATGTCACCAAAATTCACGACATTGTCGCTTTAAGAATTATTAACAAATCCACGGCGGATTGCTATGCGGCCCTGGGAATTATCCATAAATATTTTCAACCGCTTCCCGGCAGAATAAAAGATTACATTGCCACACCCAAACCGAACGGCTACCAAAGTATTCATACCACCGTATTTTCCAAGGAAGGAAAAACTTTTGAAATTCAGCTGCGCACGGACTTAATGGACGAGGAAGCCGAGCGGGGCGTTGCTGCCCATTGGTTTTATGCCGAAGAAGGCAAACCGGAAACCTCCAACCGTTTGCAGGCCAAATGGATTAAAGAGCTTCAGTCCTGGCAGGAAGAAACTTCCAACCCGGAAGAATTTTTGGAAAGCTTAAAAATTGATTTCTTCCGCGACAGGATTTTTGTCTTTACGCCCAAAGGCGACATTAAAGACTTGCCGGCCGGAGCCAGCGTAATAGATTTTGCCTTTGCCGTGCACACCGATTTGGGCTTTCACATGATGGGCGCCAAAATTAACGGAAAAATGGCCAGTATTTACGACGAGCTGCGCCAGGGCGATATGATAGAAATAATTAAAATTAAAAAAGAATCGGTTATGTCCCGCCACTGGCTGGAAGCGGCCAAGACCCATAACGCCAGAAACCGCATTCGCCGCTACATGAACGAGCACAACAAAGGCGTGTTCGACAGAATAAAAGAATTAAAACTAAAAGATTTTACTTTGCCGAAATTTTTTAGAAAAAAATAGAGTGGGGCCCCTGGAAGCTCTCTTCCTCGGCTCGTCCAGGCCTCAATGGCCGGTCTCGCTTACGTCGCTAATAAAAAGCCGTCCCTCTTCCGCCATCCGCAACAGCGGAGGCGGGCAGATAGACGGTTTTTGAAGCTGGGGCAATCATAATACCCCTTTTAGTATGCGTACCTCGAATAAACGAACCGGTAGCTTGAAATCTCGCTCAACTCAAAGAAGTTGGGGATTTCAACTTTAGCCTCGTCATTGGTTCCCGAAGTATGAACGGTGTTGTTAATTAGACCGTTCTTGTTGGACATGAAGGTCTTATCGGAAGCATGGCCGTAGCGCCTCCTCATGGTGATGCGTGTGGATTCTCCCGGAGCTGTTGAGCCGGCGGCATCGTGCATTCTGGCAACGGCTTCATCACCTTCCACAACCATCACAATCACCGGCAGATCTTGAAGCAGCCGAGCCATTTTTCCACGGGTTAGACCGCGAAAAACAAACGCTTCAAGCTAAACTCCACCGGATCCGAAGACAAAGCCGCCCTCTCTTCCAAATCAAGCAGATTGGCTATGGCCAGCAGATGGCCTACAAAAAAAGTGACACTGTTGCCCGCTTTGTTTCGCAGCTTATTTAGACCGCTACTATCAAAACTTAACGAGTTACCAAACACCGCCATTTAAGGCCTCCTTATGATTTAAAAATCATATACCATATCCCAAAATTGTCCGGTAATTAAAACTCCTCCAATTTTTCGGAGGAGTTTTAAAATATCTAATATCTAAAACCTGGCACCTAACATCTAAAACATAATGTCTTCTTCGGCGCGCTTGTAATCGTGAATTTCGTCCTTCTTAAACCATAAGCCAATTTCATTGGCAGCTTCCTCGGGGGTTTCCGATGCGTGCATAATATTATGGATTGCCCTGCGTTCAACATTAGCCACCGAAGGGCTGTCTACGCTATAGTCGCCGCGCACGGTTCCCATTTCCGCAAAAACCGGCAAAGTGTTCCCTGCCAATTTCCTAACCATATCTATGGCATGAATGCCTTCCACAACCAAAGCCACCACCGGTCCCGACTGCAAATATTCAAACAAACTTTCTTTAACCATTTTCCCCAATTCCTTCGGATCTCCAGTACCCTGTGCTTTTACCGGATCTATGCCGTATTCGGTAAAAGTTTTTAAGGTTTTATTGCCCAAACGCTCGACCCACTCTTCGCTCTTTGGAAAATGATTTTCCAAATGCGCTCTGCCGACGAGAACCATTTTAAGAGCCACAACTTTAAGGCCGCGGCGTTCGATTCTTTTTATAACTTCGCCAACCAAACCTCGCTTGACTCCGTCCGGTTTTATTAACACCAATGTTTTCTCTTGTTTAATTTTAGTATGATCCATAAAAATCCTCTACTAAATACGAAAGTTTCGAAATACGAAAGCTATACGATTTAGTATTTAGTTAATTTATTATTTAGTAGAAACTACTTAACAATTTTAACGCTTTGCATTACAACCGGAATTTTCGGTGAGCCGTCGGTGGCTCCCATAATTGGATTTATATCCACTTGGCCAATTTTATCCACAACATCTTGACCGGAAATAACTTTGCCGAAAATTGTGTAGGCATTGGGAAGCTGGTTATCGGCGAGCATTATAAAAAATTGGCTGCCGTTGGTATTGGGACCGCTGTTGGCCATGGCCAGCACGCCCTTTACGTAACCGGCTTTATAAGAAGCTGTATTCGGATTCAGCTCGTCGGCAAAAGTGGCGCCAAAAGCGCTTTGCCCGCCTGAGCCGTTTCCGCTGGGGTCGCCGCCCTGCACCACAAATCCTTTGGCCACGCGATGGAAAGTTAAACAGTCATAATAGCCGGAGTCTGTTAAACGCAAAAAATTCTCAACTGTTTTTGGCGCGTCTTTGTCGTAAAGTTCCACGGTAACTTTGCCGAAATTCTTTACGTTAATTTCCACTTGGCGGTTGGTAATATTAATATTGCCGTTGCTCTGCAATTTTGCGTCGCTAAAATCTCTTACACACTGGTCAGATTTTTGGTCCATTGGTTTATTGTTATTTACTAAGGTTGTGGTGGAATTATTAATTGGCTGACTAACCGGAGTTGTGGTGGAAACCGATGTATTATCGCTTGTCGGAGAATTGTCTACGGCAACCACGAGAGGTTTGGTATTCTGCCAGTAGAAATACCCTGCGGCGGCCGAACTCGCAACCACCAAGGCTAAAATTATTATGATTAAAGTTTTGTTTGACATTTTTTCTTCTCCCTAAAGTTAAAAATTCTTTAAATATTTTATCATACCCTTAGGTTTCAATCAACTAAGCCATTTATGGCTTTACTTACCCGAGGATATAGATGCTTCTTGTCTTTTTACCAGCCGCAAAAGTAAAAAATATAAGCCGAAAACCGCTGCAATAAGCAGCCACAATACCCAAGCGGAAATTTGAAAGTTTAAACAGCTAAAAGGCAAGCCCGCAAAAAACGCCAAAACTTTTGTCATATACACAAGCAGCAAATTTGCCGCAAAGGCAAAACCAGAACCTAAAATTGGAATAAAAATTAAAAAGCCGAACAGCATAGCCGGAGGCACTGCCGGCAAAATTAAAATATTTACAATCGGCGCGGACAAACTTAAATTGCCAAAGCTGAATAAAATTAACGGCATGGTCGAGACAATTGCGGAAAGAGTCGTAAGCAGCAAACTTTTTACGCCAAAACATTCCGGAATTTTTTCGGTCAGTCTACCAAGCAAAGGAAAAAAATAAACTATACCCAAGGTGGCGGCAAAAGACAATTGAAAGCCAACATCCCAATATAATATTTTTGGATTAATTATCAGCATAACCAGTCCCGCAAAAAATAAAGACGGGACAATGGAATACTGCCGGCCTACATTTAACGCCACCAGCAATAAAAAACCCATAATAGCGGCTCTGAGTACGGAGGCGCTAAGCCCCGTAATAATTAAGAATCCGCCCAAGGCGGAGAGCGACAGCCAAAAGCTGGCTCTTCTGCCGATTAAAAAAGCCAGCGAAGCCAACGCGGTAATAATAATGGTAATGTTAAAGCCGGAAACCGCAATTATATGGGATGTGCCCGTGGTGTTAAAATTATCCACAATATTTTGCGGTAAATTCTTGTGAGCGCCAATTAGAATGCTTATAAGCAGGCTATTGTTAGGAGAAGGCATCAGTTCGTCCGCTCTTTTAATAAAAGCCGCCTTCACTCTAAGAAAAAACTCCTTTATGGGATTAAGCCGATGGCTTTTAAGGATTAAAATTTTATCAAATCCGCTTACCGCGTAAACGTTAAACCTTTCCAAATATTTTTTATAATCAAAATCTTCAAAGCTTTTTGCCTCCTGAATTTTTCCGGTTACGACAATTTCGTCCCCGTAAAAAAACTTTTGCTCCAGGGATTCGTTAACCAAAATATTTTGCTTAAAGCCATTGGGCGTAAAAGTAATCAACTGCTCGCCGGTTCTTATGTCCGGATCTTCCGTAATAAAGCCTGTAAGTTCCTGCTTTGT
This sequence comes from Candidatus Doudnabacteria bacterium, assembly GCA_903913365.1. Lineage (GTDB taxonomy): Bacteria > Patescibacteriota > Doudnabacteria > UBA920 > UBA920 > PALSA-1336. The sequence continues at coordinate 7,742 of CAIWKW010000088.1, forward strand.
CTCGAATAAATTTTGATATTCATTTTGAACGTTGGAGGCATTAAGCCTTAAAACGCCAAGGCCGGCAAAAAATAAAAAAAGCGCGACAAGTGCGCAAATTTTGTTTCGGCTTATAAAACAAAAAGCAAAAACAACCGTGCAGATTGCCAAAAAAATTAAAATTGGCTCTTCGGAAATATCAAACCTTGAAGCCGCCAGCACGCCGGCCGCAAAACTTATCGCGATTAAAACAAGCCCCCTACTCTTGCTCATAGAAACTAGCCAATGTTAAAAGTTTTTTGTTTTGATTTCTCTCCGCGAATTAAGCTTACTTTGGATTTGCTTACTTTAAAATAAACTGTCAATGCTTCGGCTACCGCTTTATTGGCTTTGCCATCCAAAGGCGGCTGATTAACATACACATGCAAACTGCCGAATAAATCTTTTTCTATTCGGGGTTTTTTGGAATTTGGATGGGCAAAAACAACTAATTTCATAATACACTTATATTATCACATTTCGCCAGCTTAAGTTAAAACCCTAAGCAAAGTTAGGGTTTTATAATCTGTCTTTATATTTTTCAAAAAAAACTGGCAACTGGGAATGGAGAAGGCTTGGCAGATTGTTTAAATTAAACCAGCCGATTTCATCAAATTTATGAGGTTCGCCGATTTTTACCGTTTGGGGATTTACCAAAACTTTAAAATCGAGTGCAATCCAGTGGGTTTTTACCCCGCCGTTTTCCCGCCTCACATCCCGGTATCCCAAAAACTCATAGCTTAACGCTTCCGTACAATACTCTTCCAAAATTTCTTTTTTTAAAGTTTCTTCCACGCCGTCTTCAAATTCCACTCCCCCTCCGCCAATGTCCCAGCAGCCTTTTTCATCACGAGCCAGGTTCGAGCGTTTTGCCATAACAAATTTGCCTTTGTCGTCGTGGCAAAAGTACACAACTGAATTGCCTATACAGTCCACGCCCTTTTGCATAGAAGTTTAAATACTGTCTTTACTAATTACTAATTTTTACTAATATACGAATACTGTTTTGCAACATTAGCATATTGGTATTTATTGGCATTTAGTAAAAACAGGGCGAATGCATATCCGCCAAACAGCGCTACCGAGTAGCCCAAATCTCCCAAAACCGTTCCGCGCAAAAATGGCAGGCCATTATAATAAGCCAGCATTATTCCCGGCAGAGTGTGCGGATAATCGACGTACAAAAAAGCAAAGTTGGTGACTAAAAAGAAAACCGCGGAAGAGCCAAGGGAAGAAACGATAATTTTTTTTGAATACTCCAACCACCTCCCCCCGCTTCGCGGGGTACTCCTCCTTGAAAAGGAGGAGAGCTCCGCGGAATATTCTAGGCTAACTGCGGAGCCTCCCCTCCTGCCAAGGAGGGGTGTCTCCCGAAGGGAGACGGGGTGGTTGGAATTTTTTATCCACAAACCAAACAGAATCCCGGCCAAGTGAGAAGCGTAAACCGCCAACATTAAAGGCCAGGAAAAAAATCCCAAAAAAATGTCACTTATAAACCTGACCACCAAAACCAAACCCGCGGACTTTTTCCAGCTCATATTGGCTGCGCTAAAAATTGCCAAAGCGGTAATGGGCGCAAAGTTCGGCATGTGGGGAATAAAACGGGCAATAACGGCTAAAACTATTATTATATAAATCATAAAAAATTATTCTAATTAACCTAATTATTCTAAACGAGCACCAAAGTTTAAATGAAAAAAATGACAAAAACGACGGAAATGAACAAAAATGCACTGCAGTTATATTTTTGTCAATTTTGTCATTTTTTTAATTTTTGTCATTTAATATTACTTAATTTCACTGAGTTTCCATTCAATTTTATCTCCGTCTTGTAGTTTGTAAGCTGCGGCTCCGACATTGCTGGATTTTCCGTTTACGAAAAATTCCCAAAAGCGCTTACTGTCCGGCGTTATACCGTCTATGCCGGTGACAAACTCGCCCATGCTGCCGTAGCTCTTAACTGTAACGTTGTGCGTTGATTTAAGCAGAGCCAGTGCCCACTGCCCTTTGGCTGCGGTATAACTGGGTTCATTCAAATTTGAGCTTTCGACGGTTTGATAAACAATAATATTGTTCGGGTCCTCAACCTGCTGTGGCTGATAATCTTTAACTGCCGGATTTTGCTTAGTCTGCGTTTGCCCGCCAGGCTTAATCTCTGTTGCGGTAGTTGTTGACTGAGTTTGCTGATTTACTGATTGGCTTATTTGTTTATCAGCTGATCCGCTTATCGGCTTATTTGCTGATTGACTCTGACTAACCGGCTGCTGTTTATTGCACCCGGCCGCGAGCAAAACCACAACCGAAGTTATAAAAATAATTTTTAAATTTTTATTCATAATTGATATTATAACTTGTCTTTCAACGCTTGTCACTAGCTATCATTTGGACATCTGCGGAGCATCCCCTCCTGACAAGGAGGGGTGTCCCGCGTAGCGGGACGGGGTGGTTGGAGTTAACGTAACTGCTTCCTAATTTCTTCTAAAACTCCCTCAATATTATTTATTACGTCCTTGTTTTCAAACCTTATTACTTTAATTCCTCTATTATTTAAAAATATGGTTCTTTCTTTATCTTTTATAAAACCTTGCTCTGTGTTATGAGGGGAGCCATCCAGTTCAACTGCCAATTTCTTTTTTGGACAATAAAAATCTAAAATATAATACTCTATGCTGTGCTGTCTCCTGAATTTTTCTCCCAATTGACTGTTCTGTAAATAAGACCAAAGTTTAGCTTCTGCCGGGGTAAGGTTTTTACGAAGGTTTTTTCTGTTGGTCTTTAAGCCAATTAAGTTGTTCAATCTATTACTCATAAACTCCAACCACCTCCCCCCCGCTACGCGGGGTACTCCTCCTTAAAAAGGAGGAGAGGCTTCCGCCTTCGCTAAAGCTACGGCGGACAAGCCGCAGTTTTGCTAATAGTCTATCCCTTTTTGCGCCAATATGCCCTTATAATACGGATGCTTAATCATTTTCATTTCCGTTACCAAATCGCACAATTTTAAAATTTTGAGGTACTTGTTGTGTCCGGTAAGCACCAAATGCATCAGTTTTGGCTTAATGCTAATTAAATCCAAAATGTCGCGCTCCTCCAAAAGCCCGACTTCCAGGGCGGAGATTATTTCATCTAAAATTACCACATCGTACTCGCCGGATTTAATTATTTCCCGCGCACGCTCCACACCTTTAAGCGCCTGGCGCATGTGGACGTCTTTTTCTTTTTTGTCTCCCAAAATACCCACAAAGCCCAAGCCCGCCTGCTCGTTTTCTATTTTGCCGATGCGCCCATTATATGAAATATTATCAAAAAAAGTTATTTCACTGCTAACCGGCCACTCTCCATCCTGAACTTTTTCCGTACCTTTGCTGGCCGCTTTCACAAACTGCAGAATAAACACATTCTTGCCGTCACCGGCCGCCCTTACGGCCATACCCATAGCCGCCGTGGTCTTCCCCTTGCCCGCGCCAATATAGCAAATCACCAAGCCCTTAGGCTCGTCGGAAAATTCTAGGGGCATTTTTAGTTTTTTCATTTTTTCTTTAGGCATAACTATGTTACATCCCGAGTGTCTCCCTGTGGGAGATCTTTATGACAGCCGAGGGATCCCTTTCCTGTTTTTTGGTAAGGGATATCTCGCTTCGCTCGATATGGTACTAATTAAATAATTTGACTGTACAAATCAGCCCAACTCGGATTAATACTTATAATTAAATCTTCTTTTTTATACCTGCTCCAGCCTTTAATTTGCTTTTCCCTGGCCAAAACTCCATCGCAACTACTGCCTGATTCATAATAAACCAATTTATGACATTGATATTTTTGGGCGAATCCATGAACGACATTATTTTTATGCTCCCAGACACGTTTTATTAAATCACTGGTAAAACCGGTATATAAAGTTCCGCTGGCGCTGGCCATAATATAAACAAAATACGAACCCTCGTGCATAGTTTTGAATTAAGGGACTCCTCACTGCGTTCGGAGTGGTCCCTAAAATACTTTTTAGGCGGCGGCTTTTAGCCGCCGCCTTGTCAATCAATTTCTATTAATTTCCTCTGAACACTAACCAAGAATCATTTCCATCAATTTCTTCCATAGCCGATAAATCGGCAGACTACA
>CAIWKW010000089.1 GCA_903913365.1 Candidatus Doudnabacteria bacterium
GAATTAAAAGCACTGGGCCAGTTTGAATCGAGTCCCAGGGGTCTTGCTGTTAGAAAACTAAAAAAATATCTTTTAAAATAGTCTACATTTGTCATTGCGAGCGTAAAACTGAGAACTTTCGCGAAGCAATCTTTCTTAGAAAAGATTGCTTCTAGTGTTGCTTGGCAATTCGCTCACAATGACAGGTAAATAGGGAATTAAATAAAAAATGCAAAACGTCAGATTGCCAAGCCACGTAAAACCCGAGCGCTATGAATTAATTATAAAACCTGATTTAAAAGGTTTCGTTTTTGAAGGCGAAGAGAAGATAGAGTTGACTGTTACAAAATCTACAAATGAAATTGTTCTTCACGCAAAGGAGCTCAAAATTAAAGAGGTGGAGTTAAAAGTTAAAAGTAAAAAGTTAAAAGTAAAAAATATTGCATATGATTCAGGTGCTGAAACAGCTGTTTTTTCTTTTAATGAAAAAATTCCAGCCGGGAAAGGGGAACTGAGGCTAAAGTTTACCGGCGTTTTAAACGATAAAATGCGCGGGTTTTACAGGAGTAGATATTTGCACCAGGGCAAGGAAAAACACATGGCCACAACGCAATTTGAGGCTACAGACGCCCGCAGAGCCTTTCCCTGCTTTGACGAACCGGCGCAAAAAGCCATTTTTGACGTCAGCTTAATAGTCCCCAAACACTTAACCGCAATTTCCAATACTTTACCGATTAAGAACCCTCATCTGTCGCTGCCGCGACATCTTCTCCCAAGGGGAGAAGAGGGGGCAGTCGCGGAGCACGAAAGTGGTTATAAGATTGTGAAGTTTGAACCCACGCCTAAAATGTCCACGTATCTTTTGGCTTTTATTGTCGGCGATTTTGAATTTATCGAAAATCGGACGAAAAATAACGTACTGGTTCGAATATTCGTCACGCCCGGGAAAAAACATCAGGCAAAATTTGCGCTTGATACCGCAATCCGCTGCTTGGATTTTTACGATGAATATTTTGACATCCCTTATCCTTTGCCGGTACTGGATTTAATTGCCATACCTGATTTCACCAGCGCGGCCATGGAAAATTGGGGCGCGGTTACTTACCGCGAGTCTGCCTTGCTTATAGACGAAAAACAGTCATCGCTTTCCAGCAAGCAATGGGTGGCAATTGTGATTGCCCACGAACTGGCCCATCAATGGTTCGGCAATTTGGTCACTATGCAGTGGTGGACCCACCTTTGGCTTAACGAAGGCTTTGCTTCGTATATGGAGCACTTAACTACGGCAAAATTATTTCCGGAGTGGAAAATTTGGGAGCAATTTGTTTCCGGACGCATAAATCAGGCCATGGAGTTGGACGCTTTAAGCAATACCCATCCCATAGAAGTGGAAGTTCATCACCCCAGCGAAATCAGCGAAATTTTTGATTCCGTAAGCTATGCCAAGGGCTCGGCGGTTATCAGAATGCTCGCGGAATATTTGGGTGAAAAAACTTTTCGGGACGGTTTGAGGCACTATTTAAAAAAGCACGCATATCAGAATACCGTAACGGAAGATTTATGGAAAGCTTTTGAAAAAATTTCCAAAAAACCTGTAACAAAAGTTATGCGGGCTTGGACGCAAATGCCGGGCTATCCGATTATAAAAGTTACACAGGAACCCGGCGGTCTCAAACTAACACAGTCCAGATTCTACTCCAGTTTAATTTCCGCCAAAAAAAATCAGGATAAAACCGTTTGGCAAATACCGCTTGAGTATAGCCTTAACGGAAAAAAGTCAGGACAGCTTATTTTGGACAAAAAATCGGCAGTTATTAAACTGCCGAAAAATTATTCGTTTGTAAAATTAAATTCCGGGGAGAAAAGCCTTTCCAGAATAAACTATCCGTCTCAAATGCTCGGGGCATTGGGTAAAGCGATAAAAGAAAAAAAAATGCCGGTTTCCGACCGCCTAGGCGTAATTAGGGATGCTTTTTCTTTGGCCGAGTCCGGACATTTGCCGGCCAGCCGGGCTTTGGAGCTTTCCAAAAGTTTCCGCAAAGAAGATAACTACAACACTTGGCTAATTCTGGCCTCGGGACTTATTAATATAGAGTCGCTGGTTTACGGCCAAGAGTACAGCGAAGATTACCAAAAATATTGCAAAAGCTTGTTTTCACCATTGGCGGAAAAAATGGGATGGAAGGCAAAATTAAAAGAATCGGGAGATATCACTCTGTTTAGAAGTTTAGTTTTGCGGCAGGCAGGAAGATTCGGCGACGCTAAAGTTATAAAACAGGCAAAATCTTTGTTTAACAATCCCGGCGCTATACCGTCCGACATTAAGGGTTTGGTTTATGCTTTGGCAGCTGCAAACGGCAATGCTCAAACTTATGGCAAACTTATAAAAATGTATACAGCTTCCGAAATGCAGGAAGAAAAGGACCGGATTGCCAGGGCTTTGTGCTCTTTTAAGCAGGAAGCTTTGCTTAAAAAAACTTTAAACTTTGCCATATCAAAAAATGTTCGCTCTCAGGACAGCCCGTTTATTGTGGCCATGGTTCTGAGAAATAACGCGGGAACCGAGCTTGGCTGGGAATTTGTAAAAAAGAATTGGCATATTTTTTTGCAAAGATACGGCAGCGGGGGACTGCAAATGGTGGCCAGAATAATTTCCGCACTGGACGGCTTTAAAAGTTCGGCTAAAGCCAAAGATATTCAGAAATTTTTTAAAGTTCACAAAGCACCCGGCGCGCAGAGAACAATTCAGCAGGTCATTGAAAAAATCTATTCCGGCGAAGCTTGGCTAAAGCGCGACGGCAAACATATTCAAAATTGGCTGAAAGAAAATGCTGATTTTTAAAACTTTTGAGTCCTTCAAGAATTTAAAATACGGCATTTCGGAAAAAAATGACGGGTCAATGTCGTTAAGCGAAACGAAAAATCGCCGAATTTTCTTTGAAAGCCGGGGATTAAGCGGAAATCAAACAGTAAGCGCTAAACAAACCCATTCGGATTTGGTTTTAAACGTTACGCAAAAAGATATTGGGTCTTTTAGTCTGACTGCTGATTCGCTTATTACTTATTCACTAAATTTATTTCTGACCGTTACCGTTGCCGATTGTTTTCCAATATATTTTTACAACCCAAAAACAAATCAAGTAGCCTTGGCTCACAGCGGATGGCAAGGGACTGTAAAAAATATTGCTGGAAAAACAGCGGGTAAAATGTCGGGAGATCCCGCTGATATTTTGGCCGGCATTGGTCCCGGCATCCAAAAATGCCACTTTGAAATTAAAAAAGATATTTTGAAGGAATTCGCTGGCTTTCCGGAAACTGTAATAAGGACACCTGAAAAAATATTTGTAGATTTGCCGGCAATTATTACTTCTCAGCTGCAAAGAGCCGGAATAAAAAGTATTGAATCGTACGGCGAATGCACTTACTGCAAAGCCGAAAAGTATTTTTCCCATAGGCGTGAAAAATCAGTTACCGTGAAGCCAATGCTGGCTTTTATAGGCTTGGGCGTCTAGATCCCCGGTTTTATACGCGTCTGTATTGCCAAAACCGCTATGTTTGCTATAATATCACAATGTGGATATTAAGATATCTAAAAATTCAATGATTATCCTAATATATTAATATCAATTAATTTTCAATTTCAAACAGAAAATATGCACCCAAAACTTAAACTTTACGCATCATTTATTGCCATCCTTTTAATTGCCGCAGCTGCTTTATGGGTAGATTTACCAAAAGGCAGCAAAATTGATCTTTCCAAGTTAAAAATACCTTATAATCAGGCCTTTAAAGTGCATTTAGGTTTGGATTTGCAGGGTGGCAGCCATTTGGTTTATCAGGCTGACTTTAGCAATACTAAGCAGGCCGATCAGGCAGATGCCTTAAATTCCATCCGCGACACCATTGAAAGAAGAGTAAACAGTTTTGGCGTCAGCGAGCCAACAGTTCAGGTAAGCGGCACCGACAGGATTATTGTTGAACTCCCCGGTATTAAAGATATTAACGATGCGATAAATCAAATTGGCCAAACGCCATATTTGGAATTTAAATCTCAAAATCCCAATCCGCAGGCCATAACTCCTTCCGCTTCAGGTACGGTTAATTTGAGTCTGGGCGACCAATGGCTCTCCACCGGCCTTTCCGGAAAACAGTTGCAAAAAGCCACAGTTGATATGCAGCAGGGGCAGGGTTTGGGCAACCAAGTTGTGGTCAGACTTCAATTCAACAGCGAAGGCGCCAAACTATTTTCGCAAATTACCTCAGCCAACATTGGCAAACCGATTGCCATTTTTTTGGATGGCCAGGTTTTAAGTGCGCCAACCGTGCAAAATGCGATTACGGACGGTACGGCTGTAATTACCGGGAATTTTTCAGTACAGGAGGCCAAAGATTTGGCCACAAGGCTTAACAGCGGCGCTTTACCGGTGCCAATTAAACTTATTTCTCAGGAAACGGTAGGTGCAACTTTAGGCAAAGAATCGGTACAAAAGTCCATAGTGGCAGGAATTATCGGTTTGCTCATGATTATTTTCTTCATGATTATCTATTACCGTTTCCCCGGATTGCTTGCGGTTTTTGCCCTGCTTATTTACGCGGTTGTTTCTTTTGCAATATTTAAAATCGGCATTTCGTTTACGGCCCTGGTACTGGTGGGATTGTTTTTCCTTTTGGGGCTAACCGTAAATTCCTGGTTTGGCATATTGGCAATCTTCAGCTATATTCTTTTGATATTTTTAAACGGACTTTCTCCGGTGACCTTAACCTTGGCCGGAATTGCCGGATTTATCCTATCCATTGGCATGGCCGTTGACGCAAATATTTTAATTTTTGAAAGATTCAAAGAAGAAGCCAGATCCGGAAAAGAAATTCACAAAGCAGTGGAAGACGGTTTTGCCAGAGCTTGGCTGTCCATTCGTGATTCAAATGTTTCCAGCTTAATTACTTCGGTTATACTCTATATTTTCGGCACCCCGGCCATAAAAGGCTTTGCGGTAACTTTGGGAATC
>CAIWKW010000090.1 GCA_903913365.1 Candidatus Doudnabacteria bacterium
AACCTGGCTGTTCCAAATTGCCAAAAATACCTGCTTGGATTTTTTGCGCAAACGAAAAAACAAAGTTGCTCCCGACTCAATTTCCGAGGAACAAATGTTAAACGAATTGGAAAAAATTGTTGACCATAGGCCGCTGCCCCAGGAAATTTTTGACGCTCAAAATTTCAGCAACTCGCTCCAGGAAATATTGGACGGGTTGTCCCAAAAATACAGAATCGTTACCTCTCTGCACCTTCAGCAGGACCTGACTTTTGAAGAAATTGCCGGCATTTTAAACGAGCCGTTAAATACCGTAAAAAGCCGATACAGAAGAGCGCTTTTACTCATAAAATCACATTTATCCAAAAATTAGCTTAATTTTGCACCAAATTTTTACTAATTATCGTATAATAACTACTTGACCTCACTTTTATGAACAAACCCGAAGCTTTAGGGCAAAAGGCCCTGGAAAAAGCAATATCAAAACACCTTAATACGGCTCAAATGCCCAATTTTGACGATTATCTTTTAAAAAAGATTGTCGCCAAAATTGAGTACAAAAAACAGCTTAAGCAGCTGCTTCCCAAGCTTTGGATTGCCTGCGCTGTTTTTATTTTTAGCCTGGGCTTAATGGTTGTGGCCTGCGCGGTTTTCTGGCGGGCTTTTGTGCAAACTTCCATATTTGAATTTTTATCCCTAACGTTTACAGACTTTAAAATAATTTTGGACAACTGGCAAGATTATTCTTTTTCCATTTTGGAGAGCCTGCCGCTCGGGGCCACGGCCTTTTTGCTCGGTTCATTGTTAGCCAGCTTATGGCTGATAAACTTTAGCGTAAATCAGCTTTCCAAATTCCGCAAACTGCTTAGCGCTGGCCACGAACTGCGTTAAAATATTTTACATTTATAAACAATTAACTTTAACTTATGGAAATAACCGTGCCTCCGGAAAACCAAGACAAGTCAACTTATTCCAATACCCTTAAATGGGTGGCCGCAATTTTAGCGGAACTTATAATTCTCATTGGGGTGTTTGCCCTGGGCATGAACGTGGGATTCCGCAAAGCTCACTTTACGGATGAATGGATAAAAAATTACCCGGCAAATTTTGGCAGCCAAGCCGGAGCCTACCCGTTGCCTCTGCCTCCCCCGGACAGGCTGTTTAACAACCACGGCGTGCTGGGAACCATTTTAAACACTGACGGCAAAACAATAATTATTAAAGCCGCTGACAATAATGAAAACACGGTAATTCTCGAACCCGCAACGGTAATCAGGCAGGACTTTACCGATTTAACGGCCAAAGATTTAAAAGCCAATCAACAAATTATAGTAATTGGCGCGCCAAACGAACAGGGCCAAATAGACGCCAAATTTATAAGAATATTAAACGGGCAGCAATAGCAAGGCTAAAATTACAAACATGAATAAACTAAAAACAATTTTAAAAAATAAGTACTTTATCTCGGCCCTGGTTATTATTGTGGCCGCGGGCGGATATTATTTTTACAAAAAAGGCAGTTCCGGCACAACCGCCACCCAGTATGTTACTTCAGCGGTCGTGCAAGGGACCATTACCACCTCCGTTTCCGGCACCGGCCAGGTGGAAGCCTCGGACCAAATGGACATTAAGCCTCAAACCGACGGTAGAATTACTTCGTTAAAGATTCAGGAAAATCAGCAGGTTAAATCCGGCGATGTAATGGCTATTATAGACCAACAGTCGGCTGCCAATAGTGTGGCTCAGGCTCAAGGAAACCTGCAGCAGGCCCAGGCCAGTTACGATAAATTAATGGCCGGTGCAACCGATTTAAGCATTCAAGGCCAGAATCTTTCTATCCAGTCGGCCCAGCAGGCGCTTAGCCAGGCCAAACAAAATCTTAAAGACACAACCACTCAGCAGCAGCAGGCGGTGGACAAAGCTTATTCAAATTTGCTTAACTCGGGCCTTACCGCCGATCCCAGCGATACCAACAGCACGGCCGCAGTTACCGTAAGCGGAAATTATACCGGCACCGACAAAGGCTCTTACATCATTAATTTGTACCAAAGCGGCAACGGCATGAATTACAGCGCCTCGGGCCTCGGCACAGGCAGCGGCTCGGTTAACAGGGGATTAAGCCAGTCCATAGGCAACGGCTTATACATAAATTTTTCCGCATCCGGCACTTTAAACAACAGCACAAGCTGGACCATTAATGTTCCCAATACAAAAGCCAGCGGTTATTTAAATAATTTGGATGCTTATAATTCGGCGCTCTTAAGCCAGCAGCAAGCTTTGGACAGCGCCCAAAATCAAATTACCTCCGCGCAAAATGATTTGGATAAAGCCAACCTGTCTTTGGCCACCACAGTGGCGCCGCCAACAGCTTCGGATATCGCTTCGGCCAAAGCGCAAATTACCTCGGCTCAGGCTCAGCTGGCCAACGCGCAAACCGCTTACGGCAACACTATCCTAAAAGCCCCGTTTGACGGCGTAGTCGCTTCTGTTTTGTTTTCAGCAGGAGACAAAGTAACAGCCGGCACAGTAATTGCCACGGTAATTACCAAACAACAGGTTGCCAAAATTTCTTTAAATGAAGTTGACGCGGCCAAAGTAAAAGTTGGCCAAAAAGCCACACTGACTTTTTCGGCCATGCCGGACATTAGTCTTACCGGCACAGTTGCCGACGTGGACAACATTGGCACGGTTTCCCAAAACGTGGTTAACTTTACGGTAAAAATTTTACTGGACACCCAAAACAGCACCATAAAACCGGGCATGAGCGTATCGGCAAGTATTTTGACCGCTTCGGCTCAGGATGTTTTAACCGTGCCGAGCGCGGCCGTGCATACCGGTAGCGGTTCCAGTTATGTGGAAGTATTAAAGAACGGCCAAGTTTCGCAAGTTACCGTAACTACCGGACTTTCCAGCGACACAGAAACTCAAATTTCCGGAACCGGCATTGCCGCAGGGGATGAGGTAGTTACCCAAACCATTAACGGTACTGCAAAAACAACAACAACTTCCGCAGCCGGGTCGGGAAATATTTTACAGAGCTTAACCGGCGGAGGCGGAGCAGCCAGAGCTAGAATACCCGGAGGAAATTAAATGATAGAATGCAAAGATATAAAAAAAGAATATACCACGGGTGAAGAAAAAACCATGGTGCTTAAAGGCCTGTCTTTTGTAATTAATGACGGCGAGTATGTGGCCATTATGGGGCCGTCCGGCAGCGGTAAAAGTACCTTAATGCATATTTTGGGAGCTCTGGATACGCCCACCAGCGGCACATATTTGCTGGACGGCAAAGATGTTTCCAAGCTTAATGATCACGAACTGGCCGACATTCGCAAAGATAAAATTGGCTTTGTGTTTCAAGCTTTCAACTTACTGCCACGCGCCTCTGTAATTCGCAATGTGGCTTTACCCCTGGTTTACGCGGGCGTACCAAAACACGAACGGGAAGAAATTGCCAAAAAAGCTTTAATTCAGGCGGGCTTTGATGAGGCCCGGTTTAACCATCTTTCCAACCAATTGTCCGGCGGACAAATGCAGCGTGTGGCTATTGCCCGGGCTTTGGTAAACAATCCTTCACTGCTTTTGGCGGACGAGCCAACGGGAAACTTGGACACCAAAACCGGAGAAATTGTTTTGGAAACTTTTGAAAAATTAAACAAGCAAGGACACACAGTTATACTTATTACCCACGAAGAAGACGTGGCCAGGCATGCCAGAAGAATTATCCATATTAAAGACGGAGAAATATTAAAAGACGAAAAGATAAAATAATCCGCTTATGTCAGAAACATCCATTCCAAAAACATCCATAAAAATTGCGGATCTTATAGAAGAAACTTTTTCCGCTGTCTCCTCCAACAAAACCAGGTCGGGCTTAACCATGCTCGGCATTGTTATTGGCATTGCCTCGGTAATTGCCATGGTGGCCATTGGAACGGGAGCGCAAAGTTCCATTGAAGCGCGTATTTCGTCGCTGGGAGCTAATCTGCTGACAATTCAGCCCGGAGCGCCAAGAACTTTTGGTTCAACGGTTAATGCCGGAAGAGGTAATGCCCAAACACTAACTAAGGCGGATGCAAGTTCATTAAGCTCGCTCTCAGGCGTAAAAGCGGTTTCTCCCGAATCCACCAATCGCGAGCAGGTTATTTCCAGCACCAGCAACACCAACACAAGCGTAATTGGAGCCGTATCGGCTTATCCGGAAGTCCACAATATGACTATTGCCCAAGGGCTGTGGTTTACCGATTCCCAGGTTTCAGGTTTTGCCAAAGTTGTGGTAATAGGCCCAACCGTGCAAGGGGATTTATTCAGCGGCATGGCCACCAGCACGGTAATCGGCCAAAGCATTACCGTAAACGGTCTTCCTTTTACAATTGTGGGCATTACCGCCAGCAAAGGGGGCTCGGGTTTTGGCAACACGGACAACAACGTTTATATTCCTCTTTCCACGGCCCAGCAATTTTTAACCGGCAGCATTTACGTTGGAAGTATTTCCATTGAGGCCACAAGCCAAAGCGTTATGACCTCTGTAACGGATGAAATTACCGCCGCGCTTTTGGCCAGACATAAAATTACCGATCCCACAAAAGCCGATTTTAATATTATTAATCAGGCGGACATTGCGTCCACCGCTTCCTCCGTAACGGGCACCTTTACCGCTTTGCTTGCGGCCGTGGCCGGAATTTCCTTGGTAGTCGGCGGCATTGGCATTATGAATATGATGCTGACCACTGTTACCGAACGCACGCGCGAGATCGGACTGCGCAAGGCCATTGGTGCGCAAAGATCCGATATCACCCTGCAGTTTTTGGCGGAAGCCATTGTTTTAACCGTACTTGGAGGAGTTATTGGCATTATGCTGGGCTGGGGCGTTTCTTGGGGGGTTACCAGGTTTTTTTCCATTACCACTCAGGTTTCCGTAAATTCCATTCTTCTGGCTTTCGGAGTTTCCGCGGGCATAGGCATTTTATTCGGCTACTACCCGGCTGTAAGAGCCTCCAAGCTTAATCCGATTGAAGCGTTACGCTACGAGTAGAATTTACGAAGTACGAATATTTACGAACTTACGAAAAACTAATAAAACTCTTAAAATAATTAAATAATAAACTAAGTAGAAGGAGTAATATGACAAAAAACAGCGTGATAATAACAATAGTAGTGGCACTCATAGTCGGGGGCTTGGGATTTTTTGGCGGAATGAAATATGCCCAAAGCAAACAGCCGGTAAGATCTGCGGCTTTTGGAGCTGCCGGACAAAGAGGCGGGGGAGCGGCAGGGCGCGGGGGGCTTGGCGGGCAGTTTTTAAACGGCCAGGTCCTAACCAAAGATTCCGGCAGTTTGACGATTAAAATGCAAAACGGCAGTTCAAAAATAATTCTTTTTTCCGGCAGCACCAACATCAGCAAAAGCGCCACCGGCACCGCCGACGATATAGCAATAGGCGGGCAAATAAGCGTTACCGGCTCAACCAACAGCGACGGCAGCTTAACCGCACAATCCATTCAAATTCGCCCGGCAACGTCAACTCTTCCCGGCATGCCAAAGCAGTAGCAAAATAATACTTGAGTCAAGACCGCGCTTTTGTTAACAAAAGCGCGGTCTTTTAAATTGAGAGGCGAACCAAACTGTGTTATTATTAAGGCATCATTCTCCGTGAATTTAAAAATTCTATGCCAAAAAAACTTTCCAGCTATCTTATTTTGCCTCTAATAGTTTTGCTCGGTTTAATTCTTGCCGGGAGCTTTTGGCTGTACGGCAAATTTAATATTGAAGACCCGATATTAATTGTAACTTTAATTATCGGCACCGTGCCGCTAATCTATCGCATGCTGAAAGATTTAATGAAGGGCCACTTTGGAGTGGATGTTATTGCCATCACCACCATAATTGCGGCTTTTTTTATGCAGCAGTACTTGGCCGGAACCGTTATTGTCTTAATGCTTTCGGGCGGGGAAGCTTTGGAAGCCTATGCGCTCCAGCGCGCGCGCAAAGAACTCTCATCCCTTATTTCCAACGCGCCGTCCATTGCCCACATTAAACTAGAAAACGGATTAAAAGATGTTTCGGCTTACGATGTTTTGGTCGGCGATATTATTTTGGTTAAGCCCGGCGAAGTTGTGCCCGTGGACGGATTGGTTATTGCCGGAGTTTCCGAAGTGGATGAATCGGCGATAACTGGAGAAAGTTTACCCAAAGCAAAACGCCCGGGCAGTTTAACTTTTTCCGGAAGTATTAACAAAGAAAATCCGCTTGAGCTTAGAACCATCAGGCCGGCTAAAGAAAGCAAATATGAGCAAATTATCAGCCTGGTAAAAGAAGCCGAGGAAAGCCGGGCCCCGGTGGTGAGGCTTGCGGACAGATACAGTATTTGGTTTACGGCCATTACTTTCATTATTGCGGGACTGGCCTGGTTTTTGTCCGGCGATGACATTAGGCTTTTGGCGGTTTTGGTGGTGGCCACGCCGTGCCCTCTCATACTGGCCACGCCTATTGCCATTATTTCCGGAATCAGCAAAAGCGCGTCCCGCGGTATAATTATAAAAAACGGCGGGGCCCTGGAAACTTTGGCCCAAGTCAACGCGTTTATTTTTGATAAAACCGGCACACTAACTTTGGGAACGCCGGAAGTTTCCGGAACGCACGCCTTTGGCATTAGCGAAGCGGAGTTGATGAATATTTCCGCATCGCTTGACCAGTTGTCCGTTCACATTCTGGCCCGGTCTTTGCTTAGCCACGTCCGGCAAAATAAAAATTTTGTTTTGTCCTATCCGGAAAATTTTAAAGAAAATTTTGGCGAAGGAGTTAGCGGGGATATTAACGGGAAAAAATATTTATTCGGAAAACTAAAATTTCTGAAAAATAACGGCGTTATTGTTCCGCCGGAAGCTGAAAAAGAGCACAGCAGCCTTTTGGATCAGGGGAAAATTGCCGTGTATTTGGGCTCAGGCGACGGCAAACTTTTAGGCAGTGTTTGGTTTGCCGATACTATAAGGCCGGAAATGAAACAGCTGTTTCAAGATTTTCAAAACCAAAAACTTGATAAAATTGTTATGCTTACCGGCGACAGAAAAAACGTAGCGGAAAACATTGCCAAGCAGCTGGGTCTTAGCGATATCCACGCCGAATGCCTGCCTGAAGACAAAGTTAAAGAAGTAAAAGAGCATCAAAAAGAATTTGGCAAAGTTGCTATGGTGGGCGACGGCGTTAACGACGCTCCGGCTCTCGCAGCAGCCGATGTTGGCATAGCTTTAGGCGGACACGGTTCAACCGCCACAGCCGACACCAGCGACATAGTCATTACCGTGGACAATTTGGAAAGGGTGGGGGAGGCATACAAAATTGCCAAACATGTTTTGCACATTGCCAAACAAGGAATTTACATTGGCATTGGTTTAAGTATTTTTTTAATGGTAGTTGCTGCCTTAGGTTTTATTCCTCCGGTCCAAGGCGCCCTGCTTCAGGAACTTTTGGACGTGGCAGTAATCTTTAACGCACTTAGGGTTAACTTTGAAAAAGCATGATTTCGATATACAGATACCTACAGATGTAAATTACAACACGCTTCAAAATAGAACAAATATAAAAACCTTCAATATTTTGAAGGTTTTTATATGGTGGGCGGTGCAGGACTCGAACCTGCGTAGCTGTGAAGCGCCTGATTTACAGTCAGGTGTAATTGCCACTATACGAACCGCCCATATTCTTTTTGAAATAACTTCATTCTTTTCAGGTGCCTAGGATTACTAAACCCTATCTCTTTTCTGTATCGGTCTATATCGTCTATCCTTGTCAAATATATTTTATTAGAGCTAATTACTGATGGATGAAAGTTTAAGCTATCCAACATTTTTCTGCTTGACCCTAATAGCCTTTGAGATTTATTGGTCAATGACATCTGGATACCATGTTTTAAACGGTAGACTGAGCCATCCGTATCAAACAAACCCCTCAATGTCTGCCGCATATAGTTTGGCTTCAAAAAACACTGACTTGGAACATCCACTTGTAATTTCACTTTATTATACACTAGGTTATAGTTTTTGAAAAGCCAGCGAACTAGCCTAACCGACCCTAAATAGACAACTGAGCACTGTCCTTTTGTCAAAGCTATTTTGGGCTTAACGTTAAACAAATCAGCCATTAAACTCACCACGTATTCCGCGTACTCTTTTTCTTTGGTACCCAAAGTCACGCAAACTTGGGTAGGGGTAAGATGCCCGTCACCAAGCAATATGCCAATAAATTCTGCTAACTGGGACGACATCTTTTTTGGTATTTTTATGTTTAAGTTCTGATTGTTAAACCCACTTTTTTTGCACCTGGTTGATTTAATCCCCAACCTAACCAGTCTGTCGTATACACTGTTTTCAGCCAACCCTAAAATTTTACCTATTTCACCAATAGTTCTATTTTGTTTAACATATAAAGATTTTAGTTCCTGTCTCTTTATTTGCTCTTCTTCTTTTGTCCACCTTTTAGCCATAAACTAAATATATCTAATTAAAAATCAAAAGTCAAAATTTTATGTTAACCACTTCGGTATCATCTCCATAAACAAATTACTGAGCCAATACAATAGGTCCGAATCCTATCCTGCCCACCATAAAAAACACATTTCAATTGAAATGTGTTTTTTATTTTTTCTATTGACTTCAGCTCTATAATTTGATATTCTCAGAAACATCGCAAGAAAGGAGGAGACATGCAACAAAATTTGCAGTTGTCTCAAAATGCAATTGCTGCCGCGCAAATAATCGGGCACCTCACTTTTAGCCCGCGTGCGCGCGGCCGCATGGTCTGCAATCAAGCACCGGAACTCGGTTCAATGTCCAGCCGCCAGGCAGACAGCTTGCGCGGCCAAGTTTGGTCAAAGACCGGAGCAGAAAAGCACAAAAAGCCGCTGAAGGTACACCTTCACTCTGTCTACCCCAGTTGGCATAACGGGTACAAAAGCAGGATTTATACCAACTGCAAATCCTGCCAGCGTTCGTACGATAATGTCACTGTGGGCGAGCATATCAACTGCGTCTGCGGACGCAAGTTGATTGTGATCGGCTAGACTCCGCAGACAATCATCAAAACAGGGCGCACCCTCGTGGACGCGCCCTGTTTTTCTATATTTCCGCCAGAAGCGGATTCGCCTTTGGCGGACAATATTCTAAATTCTAACTTCCTGCTCCACCCACGCCCTACGTTCCCTCTGTCCAGCTGGCCAAATATTTTTGCTGAGCCGGAGTTAGAGTGTCAATTTTAACTCCCAAAGCGGCCAATTTAAGTTTGGCAACGCGTACGTCAATTTCATTCGGGACGTCGTAAACTTTGGCGCTCATATTTTTATAATTTTTTGCCAGCCATTCGCAGGTTAAAGCCTGGTCTGCAAAGCTCATATCCATAACCGCGGAAGGGTGGCCTTCGGCCGCCGCCAAATTCATAAGCCTGCCTTCGGCAATCAAATATAGTTTGCGTCCGTTCTTCATCGTGAATTCTTGCAAGTTATCCCTGACCAACTGACTGCTGACTGCTGACTGCTTTAAACCTGCCACATCTATTTCCACATTAAAATGTCCGCTGTTGCCCAAAATGGCACCGTCTTTCATTAACCCAAAATGCTCTTTGGTTAAGATGTCTTTGTCGCCGGTGGCGGTTAAAAAGATATCGCCGATTTTGGCAGCAACTTTCATTGGCATAACTTCAAACCCGTCCATGGCGGCTTTTAAGGCCGGCAGGGGATCAACTTCCGTAACAATTACCCTGGCACCAAGGCCTTTGGCCCGCATAGCCATTCCCGCACCACAGTAGCCATAACCGGCCACTACCATAACTTTTCCGGATAGCAAGATGTTGGTCGCGCGCAAAAGTCCATCCATAGTTGACTGGCCGGTACCGTAATAGTTGTCAAACATGTGCTTGGTCGGGGTGTCGTTAATGGCCACCACCGGATATTTAAGCGCGCCGTCTTTGGCCATAGCCTTAAGGCGTATAACTCCGGTTGTGGTTTCTTCCTGTCCGGCCCATACGGTTTTTAAAAGTTCGGTTCTTTTGGAATGGATTAAAGAAATTAAATCCGCGCCGTCGTCTATGGTAATTTGTGGTTTAAAATCGAGCAGCAAATTCAGGCATTTATAATAATCGCTGTTATTAATTCCTTTCCAGGCAAATACATTTATCCCCTCGGCCGCCAGAGCCGCGGCCACGTCGTCCTGAGTGGAAAGGGGATTGCTTCCGCACAGAGCAATTTTTGCCCCGCCCGCAGCCACAGTTTGTACCAAAACCGCGGTCTCTTTGGTTACATGCAAACACATGGCAACTGTTAAATTCTTAAATGGCTGCTTTTTTTTGAATTCCTGCTTTAAAATTCTTAAAACCGGCATCTCCCGTTCGGCCAAAGCAATTTTAAGCGCTCCTTGTTTTGCAAGCTTAATATCTTTTATCCAATTATTTTTCATTTCAAATCTTTTTAATGATTATTAGCGACGTAGGCGAGTCCGGCCACTTTGGCCTGGGCGAGCCGAGCCCGCCTTGACTCGCAAGGCGAGGCAGGGAGTTAATACAGGTTCACCCCGTAATACAACATTAGGTATTAGTATTACAACCAGCTTTCACAGAAATATAAAAGCTAGATCTATATAATAGAATCAAATGTTGTTATACGGGGTTCAACACCTCGGAGTTCTGCTCCTAGGAACCTTTATTTTCTATTTAAAAATTATATCAAAAAATTAACTTTTTTGGTAGCGCTAATATGTAATATTGTTGTAGTTGCCTGATTTATCAGGCCTTAAGGGCTCCATAAATGGAGCAACTACATTAAAGATGACGCGCCTGCAGTCAATAGCAGACTCACAATGGCATTTAATTGATTACCGTTTCGCCAATTTCCTGGTTAAATAGCGATACTCGTGGATAATTAACACAATAAAGAATGTATCAAAAATTGTCAGCACCACCAACAAGGGGGAGGAAAAAGGATGCATGGCAATTCGAAAAACTTGATAAAGCATAAAGGAGCCAAGCACTCCAATGGCTATTAAATAAGCCCAGGCCTTTTCTCTAATTAAGCCTAGTACCAAAAATAAATTAATCAGCCCGTGCGCCAAAATATACAATCCGGCAAAATCTTTGGTGGAAGTGTTTAAGCGGTGAATATACTGATAGGCAAAATCCAGAAAAAAATCTTGGGGATCTTCCAGCTGTTCGCTTCGGGAAAACCTGGCCAAAATATGAGCCAGAGTTGTTGGCTGAATAAACAACAACAAAATACCGCTTACGGTTTCCGTTATACCCGTAAGGCATTTAATACAAATGGTTATAACAAAAGTTTTATGCCAGTATTTTTCGGGTATCAGTCTCATAGTTTTCTTTTTACCTTTCACCAATTACCCTGTAATTATAGCAAAATACAGGCCATATTATAAGGAGCTGTTTTTTACGGCTCTGCGCCTTTTACTGGACAATTTAAGGCATTTATAGTAAAATATGTAAAGTCTACTCTCTCGATGAAACGGGATTGTCTGGCTATGTGCCAGCTTAGCTCATCTGGTAGAGCAACGGTTTTGTAAACCGTAGGTGGTCGGTTCGAGTCCGACAGCTGGCTCCACTCGACTCGTTTTGATAAATCAAAACTCGCTCGTGGTTTCGGCCTTCAGAAGGCCTCAACCAACCCACCAACTCCAATCGAGTCGAGTGGAGCCCCGAGCGCAGTCGAGGGGCAATAAAAATGCCCTAAGCGAAGCCCCGATTTATCGGGCGTAGTCGAAGGGCAATAAAACAATTTTCTGTTTGGATCAAACCGAAAATTCCTTAAGATTATCTTTCGCCGAGATTGTCTTAAATCATTAAATCTTTCAATCATTAAATCTTTCAATCATTAAATCTTTCAATTAAACTTATGTCCCAAGACCATTTGATAAACATGGAATGCACCGTGTGCCACAACTTAAATTACCAAACCAAAAAGAACAAGAAAAACACAGCCAAGCGTTTGGAACTGCAAAAATTCTGCAAACAGTGCAAAAAGAAGACCTTGCATAAAGAAACCAAGTAGCAAGAATATTGAATTTCGAATTGTGAATTTTGAATCCCAAAAAATAAAATCGTTTAAGGATTTAAATTCGTGGAAAGAAGGACACAAGTTGGTCCTTTTGGTATACAAGGAAACAGAGACCTTCCCAAAAACGGAAATATTTGGGTTAGTTTCGCAACTACGAAGAGCCTCTGTTTCCCTGACATCAAATATTGCCGAAGGTTTTAGCAGAAATACCTATAAAGATAAGCTACAATTTTATGCAGTTGCTTTAGGGTCCTTAAGTGAAATGGAAAATCAATTACTCATTGCGAAGGATTTAGCATATATAAGCTTAGGTAAATCAGCTGAAATTAACGATCAAATTGTCATAGTAAGCAAGCTGCTTTCCGGTCTGATCAAAAAAACTAAAGAATTTGTTTCTGCCTAGCTCTCCCATTCAATATTCCAAATTCAGTATTCAAAATTCCTGCCCCTGGGGGCGTCGTATAATGGTAGTACAGCGGTCTCCAAAACCGCTTGCGTGGGTTCGATTCCTACCGCCCCTGCCAAAAAAATCTCTCTTGATAGAGAGATTTTTTTGTATACTCTTTTTGTTGTTAAGAATTTTTTGTGATATACTTAAATTATATAAATTAAAAATAAATATAAAA
>CAIWKW010000091.1 GCA_903913365.1 Candidatus Doudnabacteria bacterium
ATTATTTTTTAAAATAATTATAATTTGCACTCCCCTCAAAACGTTGAAAATTTTATATTCTAGCGCAGTCGTATCAAATTAAAAGTATTCAATAGGCTTATAAGCCTTTTACTTTGCGTAAAGACTCTACCAGGTTTGGCAAAAGATTAATCAAGCTGTCCAACTCGGCTTTGATATTCATTTTACCCAAAGTAAACCTTATTGAACTTTTAGCCTGCTTAGACGTTCGGCCTATGGCAAGCAACACGTGCGACGGATCTCCTACTGCGGTATTGCAAGCGCTGGATGTTGAAGCGGAAATTCTATTGGCATCCAAATAAATAATTAAAGCCTCTCCTTCAACACCGGATATTGTGAAATTTATATTGTTCGGCAGCCGGTTATTGTCTTTTAATGATACGCAATCGGGTCCGTTTAAAAGTATGCCGGATATTTTTGATTGCAGCTTAGTAATTAAATAATCTCTTAAAAATCCAAGTCTTTTATTTTCCGATTCCTTATTTTTTTGGACCAACTCAAAAGCGGCCGCAAGCCCCACGATACCGGACACATTCTCCGTGCCGCTGCGCAAACCTTTTTCCTGGCCCCCGCCGTACATTAGAGGCTTTAAATTTACTCCCGAGCGTACATATAAAAACCCGGTTTGCTTTGGCCCGTAAATTTTACTGCCGTTAACCGACATTAAATCCACTCCCAATTTATCCACATTCAAATCCAAAAACCCGGCAGCCTGGCAAGCGTCGGTATGAAAAATTATTCTTGGCAATCCCCGCTTTTGGCGATCCAAGTTTAAAATTCTAAGCCACTTGCCTATTTCGGCAATTGGCTCAATTGTGCCAACTTCGTTGTTGGCCATCATTACGGAAATAAACACAGTCTCGGGACGAACCGACTTTTTTAATTTTTCCATATCAATAAACCCGCAACTGTCAACAGGTACAAAAGTTGTCTTTAGGCCTTCGTCTTCTAAAGCCTTAAAAGATTTAAGCACGCAGTCATGTTCAATTGCCGTGGTTATAAGGTGTGCCTCAGTCCCCTTTTTAAAAAGGCACGGGGAGCTGCGCACCACGCCAAAAATTGCCAAGTTAACGCTTTCCGTACCGCCGGCGGTAAAAATAATTTCCGAAGGCTTGGCGTTAATTGTTTGCGCAATTTTTTTTCTGGCCTCGCCAATCGCAGCCCTAGCTCCCCTGCCCTGCTTGTAAAGAGCGGAAGGATTGCCGAAATCTTTTTCCAAAAAAGGCTCCATAGCTCTTTTTACCCGGGCGTCCAAAGGAGTCGCGGCCGCATTATCCAAATAAACCGGCCTATTTATTTTTTTAATTTTAGATATCATAACGTAAAATATTATAACAAAAATCACTATCAATTAAAACTGCCGCCAAGTTAAATTCAAGGCGGCAGAAAAAAGAAAAACTGCTGTCGAAGACAGTGCATTATAGGGATAAAGCCAAGCAATGCCTTCTCCAAAGATGGTAAGCGGCCGTAGCGCGCTTCAACAGTTAATTTCCTCCTTCTGCCGCATCCTTTCCGGCAAGAGCTCGTATAAGCCCCTGCAATCCTGCCAAAGCCAGTGCCGCAGCAGATTGTGACGCCTCTTAAAACCCAAATATCACTCGGAAAGTGCCTAAACATGAATTATATCGCCCCTAGGCTAGGGCATAGATTGAAACCACTTCAACGAAATCTTTTTCCACCGTCCTGGCCCCTTTTCCAGGTGTGATGGCAATCGGTCTTGCCACCCCTATCCCGCAGGCGCTGTTTATGGCTACCCGGCCGCTTTTCAACGGCTCACACGGAGTGATTAGATTTCGGAGCAGTAACAATCGGCCAAAAACTCGAAGGCCTTTGATAGGAGAGCTCCACACCAAGAAGGAAGATGGAAACTCCGGCTTAAAGCCAAGGCGCTTCTGATGAGAGCGCCGAACCAAAGACCCGAGGGAAACACTGACTGAGCAGGCAGTGTTTCCGAGCTCACAGAACTCTTTTGTGAGCTAAGTGTGTAATATTATACAATATTAAAAATACTTTGTCCAGACCCAAAGTCTGTACATAAGCAAAACTTGGCTCATAAAAGCCAAGTTAAAATTTAAACTGCTGCCTGTTTTATCTTCCGGATTTCACAAATCCTGCGGCCAAAGCCTCTGCTTCGGTTTTAAAACATTGTTCCGGTTTTACAATTTTATAAAACGCTCCACCCTGCACATGATATATTTTTCTACCCCCGGTGGAAATATTTCCTTTTACTATGCAACTACCCGTAGGGGTGCTGCTTGCCGCAGTTGCTTTTGTTTGAGTTCCCAAAACTGTTCCTGTTTCGGTATTGGCACCCGGAGCAGCTGGTTTTTTTGCGGTTTGTGTGGTATAATTAATTTGTGGTTTTACGGCATCGCGCCTTATTCCCCTCTCGTAATTTCCTGTTCCGAAACCCACAACAAAAACCAAAATAAAGCACGCGCCAAGTATAATTTTGTCTTTATTTTCTTTTTCTTTCAGCCAATTGCTGATTTTTTCGTAAGTCAACATATTTTTAAATATTATAACACTCTTTTTAAAAAGATGAAATATGCTTTTGTTTTAGGGAGAATATACACTTTATCCATTGCGGAATTAGTGGCTGTTTTAAGCAAGCCCGACACAAGTTTAAATTTAACAGGCGAACCGGTTAAAGTATTGGAAGCATCGGAAGAAATTTTAATCATAGAGACAACCAACCCGATAAACACCGAAAAGCTGCAAAA
>CAIWKW010000092.1 GCA_903913365.1 Candidatus Doudnabacteria bacterium
CCGCCGGCATATGTAAAATTATATTCAAATCGGGCTTGGGAATATTAAAAATATTATATTCCAAATTATCCAGCCACTTAAAATACTTTAAACGGTCTATATCATCGGCAATTTTTCCTCCCTGGTGTCCGGCGTTGGCCGTAACATAACGGTTGGATACAACAATTTTTCCGTTGTTTAACCAATCTCTAATTTTAAAACTGGCGTCAAACCTATCGATGGCATAAAAAATCGAAGTCGCCTCCGGACCAACCTGCCCGTATTTGCCGTTTAAATACTCCTCTATAAGACCGGCAGATTTGGTTCCGTACTGTGGAAAATCCGTCATTTCCGCTTCGTACCCGGCCACCCTTAATTCTTCTACCAAGAGGCTGGTTTGCGTGGCCTTACCGCTGCCATCTGTGCCGTCAATAACAATAAATTTCCCTTTTTGGGTATTTTTGGATTTTTTTGATGTACCGAATTTAAGCATATAAATGTATTAAATAAAATTGACATAATTAAGTAAAATTGAACAAAATTTACTGCAATAATTTTTACTTAATTTTATTTATTTTTAATTAATTTTACTTACTATCTTGTCCACTTTTTCATACAATTCTTCTTTTGTGCCTATGTTGTCAATGCGAAAATCAGCTTTTTTACCAAGCTCGGGAATGGTCAATTCCGTGGGAGTTGTGTCTTGCTCATTAAACTGGGGAAAATCCATTACCCCGTCATCCGCTTTTTCATGACGGCTTAAATAGCGATTAAATCTTTCCTGAGCCGGAGCGGTAATATAAATAATATTTGCATTTGGCCAAGTTTTTATAATATCAAATTCGTCCATCCGAATGCCGTTTACCACAATAGTTTCATTTTTGGATTTTAACAAACGCCGATGAAGCGCTTCCACCAATACGTGGCTGCCGAATATTTTTCTAAGTCCCATGCCTAAATCAATCTCGTTGCGCCGGGATACCGGTAGGCTTAAAGTATTTAATACGTCGTCCAAAATATGGGTAAAACGAAAATGGTCGGCCCTGTTTTTGGATACCAAATAATTGGCCACTGTATCTTTTCCGGATAATTTTTCCCCGACCAACCCTATAATCATAAGCTAGTTTATAATGCTTAATATTTCATCAATTTGCAGATGTAAATCTTGCTCTGAACTTTCGTTGATAATAGTATAGTCCGCCCGTGCAATTGGTCCGGCCTGGTGAAGAGTTTCTATTTGCGAATAATCACGCGCAATTAGTTCTTCCGGCGTAAGCGGTCTAAACGATCGGCCTGCCATGCGTTCGGTTCTTATTTTTGGAGAAGCGAAAATCGCCAAAACTTTAAAACTGTCTCCAAATTCTTTTTTCAGCTCCAAGTATTCCTCCCAGCTGTACATACTTTCTATAATTACGCTGGAATTTTGAAATAACTCTTTAATTTTAGGCAAATTAATTGTAGCCAAAGCACCCATGCCGTAAAGCCGCCTGAATTCATCACGCACCACTTTTTCATTTGCCTGATTTGGCTCTTGTCCCCTTCTTATCACCTCATCCACCACGCTATTGCCAAAATGGATTTTTGACCAGGACGTTTTTTCCTTAATGTATTCGGCCGCCTCACTTTTTCCGGCGCCAGGCAGCCCGACAACAGCAAAAATTATTTTATTTCCGTTCATAAATGTTATTTAGATTATTGTATTTCTTATTATACCATTGAAAACCCTATAAGAAAAGGCTTAAAAATAGCTTTAGATTGACGAAAATCGCATGTAAAGTTATTATAATCTTATAGTTTTAGCAAAGGTTTTGACAAATTAAACAAAAAAAAGGAAGATCATGAACCAATCGTACGAAATTGAAATTAAGTCTTTATTGGGGAACAAAGAAAACGCGGAAAATTTAAAAACCAAGATGCGATCAAGCGACGCGGCTTTAGTGGAAGTCGGCAGCCACAAACAGCTGAACCACTATTTTGAAGGCGGAAACTTGGCGGATTTAGCCAAAAATGTTTTGGCAATTGTTCCTGAAGAAAAAAAAGAATCATTATTGGATGTTGCCAAAAAGGCCAAAGATTTTTCCGTCAGAACCCGCCAGGCTGACGGTAAAGTAATTTTAGTTATAAAAGCTTCTGTAGACGACACCACCAGCTCCAACGGTACAGCCAGGCTGGAATGGGAAGCTTTAGTGGACCTGGAACTGGAAAAACTTGATAAGCTGGTGCTTGATTCGGGTTTTAAATATCAAGCCAAGTGGTCGCGCGAACGCCAGGACTTTAAATACAAAGGAGCCAATGTAAGCATAGATAAAAATGCCGGTTACGGCTATTTATCGGAATTCGAAATGGTTGTGGATGACAAAAACAAAGCCGATGAAACCAAAGCTCACTTGCGCCAAATGATGGCTGAGCTGGGCATTAGCGAACTCCCGCAGGACCGTCTGGCCAGAATGTTCGATTACTACAATAAAAACTGGGAGCAATATTACGGCACGGACAATATTTTTAACATTGAATAACCCAACATCAAAAATATGGACAAACACCCTGAGTACCAATATCTAGATCTTTTAAAAGATATCATGGAAAACGGCAGCGACAAACCGCTGTTTTTCACACCGGAAATAATTCAACAGTATAAAGACAAAGGCGAGCAGCCTCCATTTATACGGAGCGTTTTCGGCAAAGTGATTCGTTTTGATATGGCCAAAGGGTTTCCGCTTTTAACCACAAAAAAAGTTTTTACCAGAGGCATTACCCATGAACTACTTTGGTTTTTAAGCGGCAGTTCCAACATTAAATACTTGGTGGACAACGATGTCCATATTTGGGACGAATGGGCGTGGAAGCGCTATCATAAATCCGCCCTAGCCTCCGAGGGTAAAATCCCGGACATGAAACAGGATGAATTTATTTCCAAAATAAAAACTGAATCGCCCGATACTGAGTTCGTAAAAAAATGGGGAGACTTAATTACCATTTACGGGCGCATGTGGCGCCGCTGGCCTGCCAGCGACGGACGCGAAATAGACCAATTGGGCTGGGTTATTCAAGGATTAAAGGACAAGCCATATCGCAAATCCTATGTTGTGTCCGCCTGGAATCCGGATTTTATTTATGCCATGGCCAGCAAGGGCAATGCCAGCGAAGTACCGCCTTTTTGTCATACCACTTATCAGCTAGCTGTTGTTAACGGCAAATTAAACCTTGGCCTGTTTCAAAGAAGCGCCGATTCATTTTTGGGAGTACCTTTTAATATTGCCAGCTATGCCATGTTGCTGTTAATGATTTCCCAAATTACCGGAATCGAACCCGGTGAGTTTGTCCACTTTTTTGGCGACGTACATATTTATTCCAATCACTTTGATGCGGTTAAAGAACAACTGTCACGACAACCCCGAGAATTCCCCACTCTCAAGTTAAATCCCGATATAAAAAATATCGATGATTTTAAGTTTGATGACATAAAAATTGAAAATTATGACTCATACCCAGCTATAAAAGCGGAGATTGCCAATATTGGAGGATTTTAAAATTCATCCGCCAACCTTATGAGAATTGCTTCATGGAATATAGCCGAAGGACATTTGCTCAAAAAAAATAGCCCGGACTTTTTAGCACACGGCAATTCGTCCGTGTACGACAAACAAGAAATCAATTACTTTGCTGAAAAATTAAAAATCAACAAACCGGATATTGTCTGCCTCCAAGAATCGGTATTATTTACCGACCAAAATAAAAAATCGCAAGCCCAAATCATATCAGAAGCACTGGAGTTCAAGCACACATGCGAACAGCCATACGGAAAATCTTTTATTAAAAAGGGGGCATTAACAGCCTTAAGTAACATCACTTCTTACAAAATTAGGAAATTTAATTTTCATCAGCTCCCCAACCCCCATCTGTCGATTGTCAGGCCGAATGGCGAAAAATGGATTTCATTTGATGTGGGTTTTTTAACAACACAGATTACATATCAAAAAACTGTTATCAATATTACTAATTGTCATCTCATTCCTTTCCATTATTTTAACAGAGACTTCGAAGAACCTGACTTTAAAAATATCAGGGATGACATCTCCAGTTTTCTGTCTTTATTAGCTGAAGTGCCAACAATCGTGATTGGTGATTTTAATTACAATAGTCTTAATGAGCTTTTCCCCCGGCTTTTTAATAAAAATTCATATCGGGAAGCCTACGAAAATACGGAAACTGCTCCTGGAAAAGGGCAACAGGACCATATTTTATTTTCCAACCACTGGGATCTAAAAAGCTATAAAATCCAAAAACTTAAA